>DOUO01000031.1 GCA_003520555.1 Oscillospiraceae bacterium | reverse complement strand
AATCAATAGGGTCGCCGAGGCTGTATATGCAGGAAACCGAAGCCACGATAATTACATCGCGGCGTTCGGAAAGCGCAAGGGTCGCGCTGTGCCTGAGCTTATCTATTTCATCGTTGATTGAGCTGTCCTTTTCGATATATGTGTCGGTTTGCGCAACATACGCCTCGGGCTGATAATAGTCGTAGTAGCTTACAAAGTACTCAACCGCGTTGTCGGGAAAAAACTCCTTGAATTCGCTGCACAACTGAGCGGCCAGGGTTTTATTATGAGCCAAAATAAGCGTCGGCCGCTGCACCCTTTCGATGATATTCGCCATCGTAAAGGTTTTGCCCGAGCCGGTAACGCCAAGCATTGTTTGTTCACGGTTGCCGCTGTTTATGCTTTGAACAAGCTTGTCTATTGTCTGAGGCTGGTCGCCCGTAGGCTTGTAATCAGAATGAATTTTAAATTCCATAGCTTAATACAAAAATATATGATCGGCCATGCCGCTGTCCTTAAGCGACAGGTAGTTTGTATCGGTTATGATGTAGTGGTCAAGCAGTCTTACTCCGACGTTGAACAGCGTGTCGCATATCGTCATGGTTGTGTCAAGATCCTGCTTTGACGGCAACAGCGAGCCGCTTGGATGATTGTGAGCGATGAACGCGGTTTTGGCGTTATGGCGTATTGCCAAATCAACCATCCTGCGTATCGGCATTTCGGTACTGCTGATTGAACCCTCGGCAATTATATCAAAGAAAATAATTCTTCCCCTTGCGTCGCCGAGCAGCATTGCGACGGCTTCCGCGGTTCTGCCGATAAACTTGGTTTGAAACAAATCCCCCAAGGTTTCCGATTCAATAAAGTTTGTATCGTTTATTTTTGACTCGGCGTAAATTCTTGCAAGCTGCGGCTGCATCTTAAGCAGCGTGACGGCGTTTTTGGACAGCCCGAAGTCGCGTTCGAGCTCGTCCGCCGGAGCGTCGCACACCCTGCCGAAGTTTCCGTAGCGTTCAAGCAGGCGGTGCGCCATAGGGTTGGTGTCACGGCGCGGAATGGCATAATAAAGCAATACTTCCAAAACCTCATGCTGTTCAAACGCGTCAAAACCGTGGTTTAAAAACTTATTCTTTTGTCTTTGACGTCTGCCCTCGTGCTCATTTCCGCCTGATTTTCCCATATCTGACTCCCGGTTTATTTATTTTACGCCGTACTTCTCGTAATATGAATCTATTGCAGCCTTTAACGCGTCGTCAATAATTACCTTGCCCTTGTATTCCTTATTATAAAGGTGCTCAACAACCTCCGCCATGGTAACAATCGCGGTTGTTTTGAGTCCGTATTTTTCCTCGATTTCCGTAAGGGCGCTTTTTTCACCCTGACCTCTTTCCATTCTGTCAACAGAAACAACAAGGCCGATTGGGTTTACGTCGCCCTGAGCCTTGATAATGGGCAGGGTTTCCTCAATTGAGGTGCCGGCTGTAGTAACGTCCTCAATAATAACAACCTTATCGCCGTCGTTTATGGGACTGCCAAGCAAAATACCCTTGTCGCCGTGGTCTTTTACTTCTTTGCGGTTTGAGCAGTAGCGGATATCCTTATCATACTTTTCGCTGATAGCGATTGTCGCCGCTACGGAAAGCGGAATTCCCTTATACGCAGGTCCGAAAAGAACGTCAAACTCCAGCCCGAACTTTTCGTTAATTGCCTCCGCGTAATAAGCTCCGAGCTTTCTGAGCTGAGCTCCGGTTCTGTAAAATCCCGTGTTTACAAAAAACGGTGTTTTTCTGCCGCTCTTTGTTACAAAGTCTCCGAATTTAAGAACCTGACAATCTACCATGAATTCAATGAATTCCTTTTTATAAGCTTCCATTTTGCTGCCTCCTGAAAAAACAAATTGTTGTATACATATTTACACATATTAAATAATACCACAACATATAGTATTTGTAAATACTTTTAATCCGCGTAATTCGCGTTCCTGACCTTTATTTTTTTAACGCGCGGCGTTTTGCGGTAAAAGCCGGGTTTTATGATATGTTTGTACCGGTTGTGTTACTTAGGCGTTTACGAAAAAACTTTAATAAATTTGTTATTTTTTCTTGACATATTCGAATGGATGTTCTATAATCAAAATAGAATAAACGTTCGGGAGAGGTGCGCTGTGAAAAGGTTTGTAAAGGTTATGGTTTACTATGAACTTGACGGAACTTTTACGCCAAAGGTTATAATTTGGAGCAAGGACAAAAAATTCGACATAGACAAAATAACAGATATAAGCTACACTAAACCGCCTGCCGACAAGGACGTCGGGCTGTGCTTTTCCTGCCTTATATGCGGAAAGGAGCGAAATTTGTATTTTGAGGAAAACCGCTGGTTTGTTCAAACGAAATAAAAAAGATTGGCAAAGCGTTGAGCCGTGCCAATCCAATAAATCATTTAATTGTTTTCTTCCCCATTGCAAGCAGCTGTTTTGTCGGGAATGACAAAACGGGAATTGAGCAAAGGAACGCGATTCCTACGGCGATTAAGATGTAAATTGCCGTCGCGGCCGTTCCGCCTGTAGCCGCGCTGATTTTTCCGTAAACATCAAAGTGCTCAAACGTGATAAGTATCATCCTGTGCCAGAAGTAAATTTGCAGCGTTTTTGCGCCCATTGCGGTGATGTAACCGAGCTTTTTACCGGGAACAAGACAAATAACCGAAAGTCCGACAGCTGCCGATATCAAATATGTAAGTATGCGGAAAAACGCGCCGAACGGAGCGTAGTTCCCCAAAACACTGTACGGATTTCTTCCGGTAAACAGTGGTCTGAACTGCGAAGTAAAGCCTTTGCTTAACAAACACAAAGCCACAAAGCCGACTATTACAACAGCGGCGGCAAATTTGAGCAATTTTTTTGAATTGAGCTTCAAAATCATTTCGGGCGTAATATAATGACCTATTAAGAAAACGGGAAAGAAAACCGCTATTCTCATAAGCGAGAACTTGTCGCCGAGGTTCTTGTCATAGCCTGCCATCACGCCGACAATAAGAGCAATTGAAAAGACAATCCGCTTATCGAATGAGCGCAAAATCCAAGCAAGCAGAATAAACGCCGCCATTGCGTCCATAAACCAGGTGTAGTTGTCGGACATATTGATAATTGAAAAGCCCGCGGTTTTTCCGAGCAGCAAACGAACGACCGAAGTAAACGCGCGCAAAACAATTCCTATTGCCAAAAATGAAATAATCTTGTCCTTGGGAAGCTTGCTGTCGCGGTTCATGGGCTTTAAAAACAGTCCGCTTATAAAAATAAACAGCGGCATATGGAAGGAATAGATGATTACAAAAAGGCTTTTTTCAAACCGGTTTCCGCTGTCGGTGTGCGTCAGAAAATCTATTGCGTGACCGATTACCACGAAAACTATCGCAAGCCACTTGATGTTGTCGTAAAGATATATCCTTGGTTTTTCAGTATGCTGTGTAAGTCTTGTTGAATTCATTATTTATCCGCCTTTTGTCTTTCAAACACGACCTTGTATTCCCCGTAATTTACAAGGATTGACTTGATTGTTCTGCCGTCGCGTTCTATTTTAAATTCAGAATCGGAGCCGCCCTCAAATTTCACTTTGATTACGTCGTCCGAAACCTCGTATGTGCCGTTATGATGTCCGTCGCCCGGTTCTCCGGGAGTCAGCCATAGGTTGAATTTGCCGTCGTCGGTAAATTCAAGCGTTCCGCGGTAATTGGAGTAATACGTGTTGTAAATTTCGCCCAGCTCAACAGCTTCATCAGCCGAATTGCTTGCCGAAACCGAAATCCACGAAGTGCCTGCTACGGATTCGGGGACGTTGGAGCCGATTATCACCGCCGCGGCAATAGCGGCGGCGCAGACTAAAGCTACGGCTATGATTATAAGCGCCGGCTTTAACGCCGAGCGCTTCTTTTTATTTTGTTTATCCCCGGCCGCAGACTTTTTGATATTATTATTTTTTTTGCTCATAACTTACCCGAAATATATAAGGCAGCCGCCGTAGTTGATATAGAACTGAACAGGCTCTCCGTCCTTCCACTCGGTAACTGTAATATCCATATTTTTATCGCTTGAATAAGTGGCAGTTATTTTTTCGCCCTGAACAACATATTTGCCCGAATTATCAATCGAAGAAACCTTATCGGTAAAGGTGCCGTCCTTGTTAAAGGTGATTGCGCCCTCGGAATAGCCTGTGCCGAGAGCCTCGCGCAGCGAAACTTTTTCGCCTGATTCGGCGTCCTTAGCCTGTCCGTTCGGAATAAAGGTCGCGTTAAAATACGTTACCTCCTGACCTGCCTGCGTGGGGACAACTATGTCGTCATTCGAAACCGAAGTCTCCTCGCTTGCGGCGTCGGAGGAAGGCTGCGAAGCGTTTTCCGCCGCGGTTGTGCTTTGCGCGGTTGTCGCGGGAGCCGCGGTTGTTTGAGGCTGCTGAGACGCGGTTGTGACTTCCACCGGAGTCTTTTTGGGGGTTGGTGCGGGTTTCATGTTCATAAAAAACATAATTCCGCCACCTATTGCCGCAACCGCGACAATGATTACAATTGTGATAATAAGGGGTTTTCTCTTGTTTGTAGGCGCTGCATGTCTGCCTGCCATTTTACTTCAACTCACTTTCAATAACTTCTTGTTTCATCTTAAGGAGTACGCTGCGCTTAAGCATACGCCCCTCAAAGAAAAGATATTCGTCGCCGTCAGCGTTTTCATCAATTTCAAAGCTTTTAAGCTTTTCATTGAATTCATTTTTAATTGAATCGGTATCAAGCTTTTTGGGTTCGCGTTTTTTCTCGGTTTCGGCAATCTTTTGGTCTATATCGGTAATAGCCTCGCTGTTGTCGATAACCATGTTATACATCCGCTCGTAAACGGCGGAGTTGATTATAAACGAAGCAACAGACGGGATTATCGCGATTACAAGCACTGCCGTAACAATCATAATTGCTGTCGGGTTGCCCATGCAGGCAAACAAAAAGGTGCTTGAAATAACAAACAGGAACAAAAGTCCGAGCAAAGCTATAATGTTCTTTTTAAGCTCTCCGAAGCTCATTAAAAAGCTGTTTTTATAAATGCTTTTCATCGGCATATCAAAGGTTACGGTCATTGACGGCAGATAGAAAAACATAAACAGCATAAATACAGCCACAAGTATGCTTATAATCATGGGCATAAACATTATCGGGCTTTTCGGCAGCATTGCGGCGTAAAATACTATTGACAAATAGCTGAAGATTACCGCCGCGAAAAGTACCGTGCCATGCACCAAAAACCGCGCGAAGTTTTCCTTAACCGCCGCAAAGAAATCGGCGGCAACCCTGAAATCCCTTTCGCCCCGTACCAGATGAGCAGTCACCTGAACCACTCCCGCGTAAAACGGAAATGCGGGAATAATTGTAATCAGCCTGATCAGCATCACAACTGCGGGCGGCAGGCCGGGAATAAGCGAAATCATATAAAAAATTGCGAAGAACGCCGCAAGCGGAACTCCGAAAAGCAGATTTGTAAGTACAAGCTTGGGAAAGCTGTACATTAAATTCATTAATACCCTTGTAATGGGCAGGGTCGGTTTATCAGAAGCCATTGTTTCCTCCGTCGCACCTAAAATTTAAAAGTATCGGCAAACAGCGTCCACAGCACGCAGTCAAGCACAGAAGCCGCAAACGCGGCAATCAGCGCGGTGAGAAGCCCCGAGCTGAGCTCAAGAAAGTCGGCTCTCGGACTGTAGAACTCCTGTTTTCTATTTACCGCGGCAATGAAAAAGCTTTTTGAGCATTTAAACGCCGCCGCGGAAAATTTTGCCAGATAAATACAAAACAAAAACGTACCCGGAAGCAAGACAAGCAGATAAAATCCAACGCCCGAAAGCGAATAGGTCAAGCTTAGATATCCTGCCGTAAGCCCTGTGCCGAAGCCCTTGAAAACCACTGTAAGCGCGGCAAAGGGTATTCCCCACGGCGTCATTCCGAATAGGTACACTGATAACAAAAACAGAAAATCCGACGCGAAACACGCGCAGAAAACGCCGAGCGCTCCCTGCTTCAGCCTTGCGTCCAAATTTGTCAGAAATAAAAAGTCAATTGATTTTAAAAACGAACTGCCGGCGTTGCGCGCGTAAATCGCACCGAAAACAAGTCCGGCAAAAAGCAGGGCGACAAAAGCTAAGGTTGCCCTGTTGCTCTTAATCAGGCTGCCGATTTGCGGCAGCCTGATGTTTTTTGTTGATTTGCGGTTAAATGAAAACACAATTCCCTTCACGTTTACAAACCTCTCTTTACCGTTGTGAACAGGCAAAGCCCGTCCTAAGTAAAGATTATGCGAAACGCGAGGTTTATATGATTTATTTTCCGAGCTCCTCGGCACGTTTTGTACACGCCTTCATAGCGTCCTGAACAGCGTCGTAGAAGCCGTGTTCCTTAAGCTTATCAAGCGCGGCAATTGTTGTGCCGCCCTTTGAGCTGACCTTTTGAATAAGCACGTCGGCGGAGTCGCCGCTTTCCTTAAGCATTGCCGCCGAGCCCTCAAGGGTCGCGCATACAAGATTCATCGCCGAAGCGTAATCAATACCGCAGCCTTCGGCGTAATCCGCCATGGCTTTTGCGAAAAGATATATAAACGCCGGGCTGCTGCCGTTGACGGCAATGATTTCATTCATGTGTTCCTCGGCGATAAATTCGCAGACGCCGCTGCCCGAGAACATTTCGTAAATTGTTTGCTTGTCGGCTTCCGGCATGTTTGCGGACGGACAAAGCGCGGACGCGCCCTTTTTCAGCAAAAGCGGAGTGTTTGGCATTACCCTCATAACGGGACATTCGCAGCCGAGTCCGTTTTGAACAAAAGCAATTGAAATTCCCGCGGCGATTGAAACAAAGGTTTTGCTTTCATTCACCGAAGGCTTCAGCGCTTCAAGAACCTCCGCGTAATTTTGCGGCTTTACGGCTAAAACAATGATGTCGCTGTTTTTTACAACATCCGCGCCGGAAGCGCAGGCGTTCGCGCCGAGAGCCGACATTGCGTCAAGCTGAGCCTGATTAACGTCAAAAACATAAATGAAACCGGCGTTTCCTTTTTGCGCAATTAATCCCTTTACTATCGCGGTAGCCATATTACCGGCGCCGATAAAACCTATTTTTTTCATATTACACCTATTTTAGCTGATGCTGATTCTGCTGTAAGAACCGCAGGAATATTTGAAGTGATACTTGTTTGTGCTGCCGTCGAGCTTGTAGTCGCCGTAGAGGAACATTTCAACCTCGTCAACTCGTCTGTACAAAAGTCCCCACCAGCAGTCGCCGCTCGCGTGGTGATACTGCAGGAAGCGGTTTGTAAACGTTGTTTTGTCAATGTTGTTGAGGTCGCGCGCTCCGCCCGAGGGTGAAGCGTAAATCGAATAGATGTATCCGGTTGTACCGTTCGAAAGCTTAATTTTGTACCACGCGGAGTTATAAAGCTTTCCGTCCACAAAGGTGAATTTTGTGTTTTGAGCCATGTTAGTGACAACTCTGTAATTTGTACCGGCGCCGCTTCTGAGGTTAACCGCAGAAGCGTTAACATAGCCGCTGCCGCCGGACTTAATTGTTCCTCCGCTTGAGGATGAGTTAAGCAGTACGGACGACAATGTAGAGTCGTTTGTAATTGCGTACGCGCCTACATTGTAAGCAAAGCATACAAGCGCGTCAAACTGCTGTTGATTAAACTTGATATTGTTTGAGGTCAAAAACGAGTTTGTTCTGGTAGTATAACCGCCTGAATTAACCGTTTGAACAAGATAAGCGTAGGCTTCGCTTCTGTTGAGATGGTTATAGAACTGCTCGTTTGTGAAAATAACCTTGCCGTGACCTACGGTCGGGTCACCCGTGATTGGGTCGGGTATGATATCGGAAAGGAAGCCCTCAAATTCGGAAATTATTTCAATTACTCCGTCGCTGGCTCTTCTTTCGCCCGTTACGGTTGTTTTTGTGTCGGTAGCGTTGGTTACAAATACCTCACATTCGCCGTTTTCGGGAGTTGTAAGGTAGCTTGTTGAGGTTTTGTACTTGGCGTACGCCTTAACCTTCCAGCTGCCTGCCGCGTCAAGCTTGTGCGAGCCTGACCATATGTATGTGTTGCCGACCTTTTCCTTGTTTGAAGCCTCTACGGTGTAGGACTTGCTGCCGTTTGTCGCTACAAAGCGCACGGCTATGCGGTCGGTATCAGTAATTGCCTTAAAGGTTACGTTTGAATTTTTCGGAGCTGAGTTCGGAGAAGCGTAAACAAAGCGAATGTTGTCTCTGCCGATTACCTGGATAAGACAGGTAGCCGCGCCGCTTGAGGTGTAAGCGGTAATTGTTACATAACCGTTCGCCTTGGTGTCAACAATGCCCTTGCTTACGGTGGCAATCGAGTTGTTTGAGCTTTTCCAGCTTACGCCGCTTGTGTTTGAGTCAAGGCGGACTGACTTGCCTCTTCTCATATTGGCGATTGAGGTCTGTGAAATGTGTACGGAAGAACCCGATTTTACGGTTATTTTACAGCTTGCGGAAGAATTTGACGAAGCCGCCTTGATTGTCGCCGTGCCGCTTGCCTTCGCGGTAACAACGCCGTTAGAGTCAACCGTGGCAACGCTTGTGTTTGAGCTTGACCATTTTACGGTCGCGCCGGTGGCGGTGACGGCAAATTTATTTCCGGTATAAATCGTCTGGCTGGTTGCGGAAAGCTTTACGGTGCCGGGCGTTGTGGATTGCGAAGAACCCGATGAGGAACCCGATGAGGAATTCTTGGTAACGTAATCCTTCATAACATAGCCCGTCGCGCCTGTTCCCAGCTTTACGTTGTACCAGCTTGAGTTATAAAGCTTTTCGCTGATAAAAGTAACCTTGGTGTTTTCGCGCATACAGGTTATAACATCATAGTTTGTACCCGCTCCCTTGCGAAGGTTAACCCAATCGTCGTTAATGTAGCCTGTAACGGTTTTTGACGACGCAGTGGTTGCCTGAGTCGCTTTTGTGGTTGCCTGAGTAGCTTTTGTCGCGGGCTGGGTTGACTTTACTGTAGCGTAAGTTTTCATTACGTAGCCCGTTGTGCCGTTTGAAAGCTTAATGTTATACCAGTTTGAATTGTACAGCTTATCGCTTACAAGCGTGAACTTTGTGTCTTTGCGCATACATGTTATAATAGCGTAATTCGTACCGGCGCCCTTGCGCAGATTTACCCAGTCGGTATTGATATATCCGGATTTTGCCGAAGATGTGGCTTCTGCCTGAACATATGACTTATGTACATAACCGGACTTGTTGGTTTTAAGCTCCTTAATTTTGTACCAGTTTGAATTATAAATCTTTGCGTCAAGAAAAGTCACCTTGGTGTTTTTCGCCATTGTTGTAACGACAGCGTAATTTGTTCCGGCTCCGCTGCGCAAATTGACGTAGCTGTCGGTGATGTGTCCCGGTCCGTTCTTGACGGGAGTTGCCGCCGCCGAAGCGGAGAACATTTGAAAACCGATAAGCGTCATTGAACCGATGAGCGCCAGAGCCAAAACTACGCACATAACTCTGGAAATAACCTTTGATTTCATTTTTATCACTCCTGTTCCAAAATTAAATATACACTTTCATACATTGGTATCAGTTAAACCTGCCGAAAAGCTTTGAACGTAGATTTCTTACGTACAGTCCCGCAAATGCTGTGAGCGCGAAATCATAAAGCAGGAAAAACATATTGCCGAAAAGCAGAAAAACCAACGGCATATTAATGCCGAAAATATTAAATTCCTCCGCTTTTACAGACAAAAGTGTTGTTGCTATGAAAAACGATGAAACCGCCGCGGCGTTAAAAACCGCAAGCTTAACCGCGTACTGAACAATCTTATTTTTAATAAACCGTTCAATGGGGTTTTTAAGTATCGGATAGTAGCCGAATATCGCTATGAAATAAAGCACGGCTTCCTTGTCGGCGGCAAACAGCGCGGAAAGCAGAGCCGCAACTCCGAAAACGCCGAGCGCCCATTTCCACCCGTACTCAATAACAATCATCAGGGTGAGTCCGCCGGCAAAGCACGGCAGCGCGTATGTTCCGACGGGAACAATGCCCGTTATAAGCATAAGCACAACCTCAAGCGCGGCAATTACCGCGCAGAACACAAGGCGGAAGGTGGACTTTTGTATACCTGATTTCATAATCAGCAGCCCCTCATGCAATTGCAAAAGCAGTCCGCGCACATCATTGCCGTGCAGATGTCGCAGCAAGAGCATCCGCCCGCGCCGACGCCGTTCTGAGTATTGTAGCCGCCGTAATTGTAGTTGCGCTGAGCGTTCATATTATTCAATGCCGCGGCGTATTCCTGATTACCCGGGTCCATACCGCACGCGGTTTGAAAATTTTGATACGCCTGTTCGTTCCAGCCCCTTCTGTAAGCGCACATGCCTTTTAAATAATACCATTCGGCAGTACGATTGCCCATGGGAGTGCCTTCAAGCACCTGTTCGGCTTCGTTAATCATGTTGCGCTGAATGTAAACGCGAACGTTATAAAACTGTGAGCTTGACGAGCCGGCGCTGTAACCGGAGTAAGACGACGAGGACGACGAGCCTGTCCCCTTTCCCTTTTGACGCATCTGATTGATTTGGTCGTAGGCTTCGTTTATTTCCTTCATTTTTTGCTCGGCAACATCCGCAAGGGGGCTGTCGGCATAATTATCGGGATGATATTTTTTTGCGAGGTCGCGATACGCTTTTTTTATTTCATCGTCACCGGCGTTGGGCGAAACCCCAAGCACCTCATACGGATTTGTCATTTACTTCCTCCTGATTTCCGAAAATTACCAAATTCTGCTTTGCCGGAAAACCGTAAAGCATCATATTGTCAAGTATACCCTTATAATCTATTATATCAATCAGCTGATAAGCGTTGTACGCGCGCGCAAGACATTGGTTAAGCGTGACGGTCATCACGTTTTTAAGGTTATCTTCGTCCGCGTTCAAAAAGGGATTAAAACTGCCGCTTTTTTTGTCCTTTTCATAATCATCGGCGGCGTCGATAAGGTAAATCCACCTGCCGATGTGATAACCGAGCTCGCTGTAAACCAAATTCTGCGATTCGGTTTTTGCTTCAAGGCATAAAACACGCGACAACATTTCGGCGGTGGGATGAGCCGCTTCGTCAATACCGGCTGAATTCTGCTCCGCTTTTTGCTGAGCCTGCATCATATCGCTGACATAAGCTTCAAGCTGAGGATAGTTTTTTGCCGCCTTTTTGTGCCAGTGCGAAAAAAACGGCTTAATCATTATATATATAATTCTTTTAAAGAATTTACTGTCGTTTATATCGTCAATCAGCTTGTAATACGCTGAAATAACCGAAAAAGCCGAGGCTTTGCTTAAGCTGTCGTCCGCGCAGCGCGAATAACCGCATTTTTTAAGCGGGTTGAAACGGCACCTGCCGTTGTCAAAGCCCGAACAGCTTCGGTGAAGCGACATAAGCAGCATTGCGTAAAAGGTGCAGTCATAGCTGAGAGTAAGGCGTGTTAAAAAGGAATAATCCTTGCCCATTTGCTTGCACAAACCGCAGTAAACAGACTTGTACGCTTCGTATTCACGAACAAGCAGTTCGTTCTTTTGAATCTGCAAATACCCAAACACAAAACTACCCCTTGTATTATATTCTATTTAATTATACAATAAATCTTACAAATTTGCAATAGTATTACATAAAGATTTTTTCTTTTTTGGAATTATTTTACAATTTTCATATGCTACACTAAAAAAAGCGCGTGCAGCGCGCAGTGTTATAATTCCTATACAGAAAAAACCGTGTATCATGTCAGGGAAGGTTAATGATTATGAACGCTTATGACTTTGACAACACTGTGTTTTACGGTGATTCAACAGCACGTTTTTACATATTCTCCGTTAAACGTCATCCGAGGATTTTACTTAAAGCACCTTCGCTTTTATCGGCTTTTATAAAATTTTATGTATTTAAAAAAGGTACCAAAACGGATTTCAAACAAACTATGTACCGTTTTCTGACCTGCATTAAATGCGTTGACGATGAAATAAAACTGTTTTGGGACAAAAACATCAGCCGCGTCAAGCCGTTTTATTTAAAACAAAAGGCCGAGGACGACGTTATTATATCCGCGTCGCCGTATTTTTTGCTGTCCCCTGTCTGCGAAAGGCTGGGACTGAAAAACCTGATTGCTTCAAAGGTAGATAAACGCACGGGAATATACGACGGTATAAACTGCCACGGCAAGGAAAAAGTGCGCAGGCTTTACGAGGAGCTCGGCGATGTTGAAATATGCGAATTTTACTCGGACAGCTACAGCGATACGCCTATGGCGGAAATAGCCGATCAGGCGTTTATGGTCAAGAATGACGAGATAACGCCGTGGAAGTTCGCAAATAATTAAGGAGGCAGGGCTGCCTCCTTTTTTGTGTTTAAGGGAGGCGGCCGCGCCTCCCTTGCGTTAATTGCCTTGTTTTACTCAGCGGCAATGACAATCAAACGGCGCGGAGTCGGTATCGCTGTCAATGGAGCTGGGCGGAAAGAACGAATCGGCGGGAAAATCAATTTTACCGAACGCTTCGCACGGGTCGTCGGTGCGGCTGTCACATTCCTTGCGCGGCACGCAGAAATCATACGAGGGCAAGGTAAGCTGAACGTTGCGCGAAAGCTGGGCAATTGTAAACACGCCGATTGTCACCTGCACCTGCTGGGTTTCGGGAGCAACCAAGGCTTCGCCGAAAAATTCGGTAACGTTTTCGGGTACAAACGGCAGAATTACCGGCGCGGTTACGGGAGATACGGCTGACGAAAGCGCCATCGGGCTTGAAATTTGAACCGTAGCGCGCGGCATTGTTACGGGATAACCGTTGCAGCAGTCAAGCTCGGACACATCAATTTCAGGCTCGGAGTCGCTTGAAAATACCTTGACGCAGGCGTCGCTGCCGTAAAGCACAACACGCTTGGCGGACGTCGCGAGTCCGTTTAACGAAGTCGGTGTGTTTGCCGCGCCCGAATAAACCTCGCAGCAGACGTTGTAATAGCAAATTATATCCACAGCGTAGTAGCCGCGGTGAAAAGCTACCGAGTCAACGTCAACCGTTGCGGTGATAACACTGATTTTGTTGACGCGCACAGACGTTGCCGCGTCAATAAGCTCCTGATTCGCGGCTGTAAAAAACACCGTTAAATCTCTTAAACAATCCTTTGCGCCGCAGCTGTCATAAATACGCGGCACATCAAGACACACGGGTTCGAACTCCGCCGCGGAATTTTTCATTTCCTCGGCGGATTCTGTTTCCATAGTTACATCCGACATGAAAAAACCTCCATTAAGTATTTACAGAATTACACTGTACAATACATTTTATGGAGGTTTTTATTTATGGTGATATTAAATTAAGAATTCCTTGAGGTAATCCTTGAACAAAACATTTAACGCGTGCGCGTCGGAGCTTGCGTAGTTGCTGTAAGCTACATAAAGCTCTGTTTCGTCCGTTGAATAGGTTACGGTCGCGCTGTACGCGCCGAGATTTGAGGATATTTCAATTCTGTCGCCGTCAATTTTAACTCCGTAGCCGTAACCGTTTAAAAACGGGGTATGCATTGCCAAAAGCGAATTGCTGTTGATTACGTTTTCATCAAAAATGCCCTCTATATAACGTATGGTGTCGGAAACGTTGGAAATAAAGCCGAGAGCCGAGTAACCTACGCCGCCCAGGGTCAGTTTATTTACACTTTCGTTTTTATCGTCATATGCCGTGGCAAGACTTGACGGAGCTTTAAAGCCTGAGTTGTTCATGCCCAAGGGCTTTAAAATATTTTCGGAAACATAAGCGGTATAGCTGGTGCCGGAAGCCTTTTCGATGATTTCCCCCAGCAGAAAATATCCGCTGTCGGAGTATTTATACTTCTTGCCTGCCCTGTCGTTAAGCTTTTGTGACAAAATCCAGTTAAGCACAGCGGATTTGTTCTTTTTTTCGCTGTAGTCCTCTTTGATTTTTTTATCAAGCTCATCAACAAGCTGAAGCTTGCCGTTTGCGACCTTGGTGTAGCTCGGAACAGCCGAGGTCATGGTGAGCAGATTTTTAATTGTAACATCTTTCGCGTAGGAGCAATCGGGGAAATATTTGCCGAGGTTATCGTCAAGGCTGAGCTTTTTTTCTTCGCTGAGCTTTAATACCGCCGCTGCAGTAATATGCTTTGTAAGTGAACCTGTGTAAAAATTTGTGTGGAGCGAATTCTTTTTGCGCTGCACCTCATCCGACGAACCCGAGCATTTGTTAAATTCCAAATCGTTTCCGAGCTTTAAATACACCGAACCGCTGAAATTATTGTCCGAAATAATATCGTCAAGGCTTGAATAGATTGCGTCGGACTTTTGCTTAATAGCCAAAAAGTTATATTTGCGCTGTTTTTCCGACGCGCTGTCGTCCGTTGACGGCTTGGTTGCCGGAGCGGAAGTTGCGGGCTGAACCGTAGCCTTTTCGGTAGAAACGGGATTTGTTTCGGTTGCCGAGGATTTATCGTTGTTATTGCAGCCGGTAAACGCGGCTGCGGCAATTAAGATTGAAAGCACGGCGCAAAGCGCGAATTTATAATTTTTCATAGCTTACACCCTTTATCAGATTTTTTCCATCTTGCAGAAATTTGCCATAAGCTTTTTTGTTCCCGCCTTTTCAAACGCGATTTCAAGCAAAGTGTCGTTGCCCATTTTTGCGGTGCTCATAATCATTCCCCTGCCGAAAACCTTGTGAAGCACCGTGTCGCCTACGCTGTATGTAACTCCGGACTTTACGGGAGGCTTTTGGTATGAATTGAACTTTCCGGCGTAACGGGATTTTGACGCAGCGCCGCCGAGCGGTACCGAAGCGCCGCCGGAGAAATTCGCGAAGCCGCCCGGATTGGAATAGGCCTTGCGTTCCTCGCCTGTTTTTTCAAGCAGGTCGTCCGGAATTTCACTGACAAAGCGCGATTCCTTATTATAGGTTGTTGAGCCGAACAGCATACGGGACTTTGTTTTTGTCAGATAAAGCTTTTGCTTTGCCCTTGTAATGCCGACATACGCAAGGCGGCGTTCTTCGTTGATTTCGTCGGGATTCATCATTGAGGCAATTGAAGGAAACAACCCGTCCTCCATTCCGGTGATGAATACGACCGGAAATTCAAGCCCCTTCGCGCTGTGAAGCGTCATCATGACGCAGGTATCGGCGTCGGCGTCGTAGTTGTCGATATCGGTCATAAGTGAAATTTCTTCAAGAAAAGCGGAAAGGTCGGCTTCTTCATCGTAGTCCTCCTCAAACTTGATTATATTTGACGAAAGCTCCTCGATGTTTTCAATGCGTACTTCGGCGTTTTCCTTCTCGTTTTTGAGGTATGTTTCATAATCGGTGTGCTCTAACACCAGGTTGTATAATTCCGCTAAAGAATAATCGCCGCTTTGCTCGGCTTCAATAAAGCCGTCAATAAGTCCAACAAAGCTTTTCAGCTTTGCAGCCGCGCGTGAAAGCTGCGGATAGCTGTCCGCTTCCCTGATTACCGAATATATGCTTTCGCCGAGTCCCGCGGCAATATCGGCGGCAATTTCAACGGTTCGCGCTCCGATCGCGCGTTTTGGAACGTTTATTATGCGCGTCAGCCTTACGTCATCGTGAGGATTGTTTATTACCTGCAAATAGGCAATCATGTCGCGGATTTCCTCGCGGTCATAAAAGCGGTGTCCGCCGATAATGCGGTGAGGTATTCCGCTGCGCGAAAGAGCCTGCTCAACGGCGTTTGACTGCGCGTTTGTGCGGTAAAGAATTGCGAAGTCGGAATATTTTTTGCCGTCGGCAACGCCTTCCATGATTGTTTTGGCAATAAACCGCGCTTCGTCACGTTCGTCGTCGGCGGTGTGAAGCTCGATTTTTTCGCCCTTCGGGTTTTGCGTCCACAGGGTTTTGCCCTTGCGGACGGTGTTGTTTGAAATTACCGAGTTTGCCGCGTCAAGGATGTTCTGCGTGCTGCGGTAATTTTGTTCAAGGCGGATGATTTGAGCGCCCTTGAAGGTGTTTTCAAACGAAAGAATGTTCTCGATTGTAGCTCCGCGGAATTTGTATATACTTTGGTCGTCGTCGCCGACAACGCAGATATTGCCGTATTTTTGCGCCAGCATGGATACAAAACGGTACTGCACCTTGTTGGTGTCCTGGTATTCGTCAACCATAATGTATTTGAACTGATTTTGATAAAAGCCTAAAATTTCCGGGAACTGTTCAAACAGCTCGACGGTTTTGCAAAGAAGGTCGTCAAAATCCATTGCGTCGGCGGTTTTCAGCCTTGCCTGGTAAACCTCGTAAACCTTCGCGACAGACACCCGTCTGTAGTCATACTCAGCGGTTTCGAGCATTTGCCGGGGAGTAATCATCTTATCCTTTGCCTTTGAGATTTCAGACAGAATATTTTTGACAGGAAGCTGCTTTTCGTCAATATGAAGCTGTTTAACAATATCCTTGCAAAGCTTTTTCTGGTCGTCGGTGGCATACACCGTAAAATGCGAGGAATACCCCAGCTTGTCTCCGTAGCGGCGGAGTATGCGCGCGCAGGTTGAGTGGAAGGTTGCCGCCCAGATGTCTGCACCGCCTTCGGGTACGGCGTTGCAAATTCTTTCCTTAAGCTCGCCGGCAGCCTTGTTTGTGAAGGTAATTGCAAGGATGTTCCACGGGTTACAAAGTCCTGACTGCAAAATATAAGCAATGCGGTTTACAAGCACGGTAGTTTTTCCCGAACCCGCGCCCGCAAGAATAAGCAAAGGTCCTTCGGTAGCAAAAACCGCCTGCTGCTGCATTTTATTCATATGTGAAAAGTTTTGTTTGATATCGCTTTGTGTCATGTTTTCCGCCTTTGTCTGTAATAAGCAAAAGCGGGCGAACAGCGTCCGCCCGACAATTTGAATTGATTATTTAATTGCCTCGTTAAATGTTTGGAGCATCTTATCGGCGTCGTCGGCAACAATAAGAGTTACGAAGTTATTTTCGTTTGTTACCTTGCATGCCTGCGCCATTGCTTTTTTCTCGGGTGTGTAACTGCCGTACATATTGATGATTGAGTTAAGACGGGTCTGCAAAGCCTTTTCAACGTTTGCGGCAGCGTCCTTATCCTTTGCCTCAACAAGAACTACCTCAACGGGAGCGTTTGTGTCGGAATTGATTTCGGCGGCAAACTGCTTTACGTCGTCGTTGTTAATCTGATAATACTTATTAAGGTCGTCAATGCTCTTAAGGTCGAGCTTGTACTCTGTGTTGATTTTGTTCATAACTTCACTGAGTTTAACTTCCTTTGAGCCGCAGCCTGCAAAAGCAGCGACGCACATTACCATGGCAAGTGCCAGTGCGATTAATTTTTTCATTATACTTTCCTCCGTAAATTTTGTTCTCCTATATTATATTATAAATATTTACGATGTCAATATTTATGATAATATTGTAATTTTATTGCTTTTCGCCGCTCTTAAGTTTGTTCCTGCGGTAAATCACTATTCCTGCCGCCGCGCCGGCAGCAAGCACAATACCACCGCCGATTATTACGGGGACAAACGGGAAACCGCCCTGAGCCGAATCTGATGTTGAGGAGATTGTGCCGCCGATTTCGGTTTTGCCTTCCTTATCCTCAAAGGTTTTTCCGCAGCGTTCACATACATACAGCTTTTTTTCTTCGTCATATTTCAAAGAATGTCCCAAGGCGGGAACAGTCTTAGGCGAATCCACGGCGTGTTTGCCGTCATTGTCGGAAAACTTCATTCCGCACGCGGTGCAGATGTAGTATTCCTCCGTTCCGTCCGCTTCGCAGGTCGGTTCGGCCTTGGCTATTTTTTCAAGAGTATGCTTGTGACTGCCGTCAACAATATTAACGCTTCCCTTTACCGCCTGCGCGTCAACTTCCTTTAAATCATAGGTATACGCCTCGGTTTTTTCAAGGCTGATATCATATTTCCGCGCCTCGGCGGAATCATTAACCTTGAATACAAGCGTGAACGCGGTGCCCTTGCCGGTGAAGTTTTGAACGGCAGCCTCGTTGCCGAACATTATTATAAAGCTGCCGTTGTTTTTCACGGGATTTGAGTACGCCTGCTTCGGAGCAAGCTTTGAGTATTCAATATCGGTAAGAGTTAACGCGGAGTTGTCCCACTTCGCGGTCACGGTTCCGAAGGCGTAGCCTGTGTTTTCGCTGAAACGCACGGGAAGCTTTACCTGCGCGCCCGACTTTTTTTCAACGCCGACTGTTTCGGCGGCAAGGATAATTTTGGTTTTCTCTGCCTTTTTATCCTCATTTTTTAAACCGGACGCGCCGCTTCCGCCCGATTTTGACGATTTATCGGCCGACGAAGCCCGGGATTTGTCGTCGGTTTTATAATTATTTGATTTGTTTGACGAAGCGGGGCTTTTACCTGACGAATTCCCCGTGAGCTTCACCACAGACGCGGCGGTGTCGGCGCTGATTTCATTCAGTTCCCAGTCGTAAAGCTCGGGAGCGTAGATTTCTACCTTTGTATCTCCCGCGGAAGCGGAATCGGCAACCTTGAAAATAAGCGTGAACGCAACGCCGTCACCCTTGTAATTTTCACGGGCGAGCTGGTCGCCGAAGGAAATCTTGTACCAGCCGTCCTTATAAATCGGAGCGGCGCTTGATTGCGCGGGCGCAAGCTTTGAGTACTTGATGTCCATAAACTCAAGCTTTGTTTTATCCCATTTCATTTCCACATAACCAAAGCCGTAACCGGGGTTATTGGTGAAATAAACCGGAACCTTAACCTCTGTGCCGGGCGACGCGGGAGCCGAAACGCCTTTTGGCGCAATTTTCATTTTACCTGCCGCCGAAGCGAAAGACAGCGGCAACGAAAGCGCCGTAATAATAACAAGCGCAAAGGATAACACGCGTTTTATCATTAATATACCTTCTTCCCATAATTCTGCTTCAATTATACACCACATATCAATTAAAAGCAAGAATATAAACCGTTAATTGCGATTTGTTGTGTTTTTTATCATTGACAAAATAAA
>DOUO01000179.1 GCA_003520555.1 Oscillospiraceae bacterium | reverse complement strand
TGCTCTAGCCAGCTGAGCTATTCCGCCACGTATGCTGAAATCAGCTTATTTATTATACTATTTATCTGCCGCTTTGTCAATAGCTTCATCAAAATTTTTTCGGCAAAGCGGCAGACGGTGGTTTATACTATTCTTTGATAAAAGACTTTAAAACAGATGTCGATGGAAAATTCCGCAGAACAAGGCGGAGGACGCAGGAATCCTGACGGATTCCGAGGACGACAACGCAGTTATGCGAAATTTTACACGACAGATGTTAAAGGATTTTATTTGAGAATAGTATTACCCGTGTTATTGCAAGGAGCGGCGAAAAACCGATAAAGCCAAGCCTTCGCGCGGTGTTTTTTACTCCGCCCTTGATAAAAACGTGTGCACAAAATCCCTGAAAATTTCCTCCCACGCTTCCTCGTTGTGACCGTATTCAAACATAACAACCTCGTTGAGCTTTTCATACGGATAGTCAAGCGCCGTAAGAAGGTCGTAAACAAGCTCGGTGCTGAAATATATCCTCTGTTCCAAATCGTCGCCGCTGCCGGTGTAGATGTAAAGATACGGCATGTCCGCGGTCATTTTGCTTTTAATCCAGTTTGCCCAGCTTTGGGCGGAATAAAGCAGGAACGCCGGTGAAAATACGCCGAGCGCGCCGAACAAATCGGGATGCTCAAGGCCTGT
Organism: Oscillospiraceae bacterium; assembly: GCA_003520555.1. Classification (GTDB taxonomy): domain Bacteria; phylum Bacillota; class Clostridia; order Oscillospirales; family Acutalibacteraceae; genus Ruminococcoides. Next base: position 2,614 of record DOUO01000179.1, on the reverse strand, counting down.
GAAAAAGCTTTGCAGGCCGCCCGACGAGCTGCCGCAGAACGCGGTGTATTTTTTGCCCTTTTTTACCGGGAAATGCGCTTCCACATGCGGCATAACGGTTTGGGTTACAAAAAAATCAAATTCCTCGCCAAGGGGCTCGGTGAAGTTTTCCATTTCGTTAGGACAAATAACTTCGCCGATTGAAGCGGGCGTGAGCTCGTTGTCGCGGTGAACTCCGCCGTTGTCAATGCCGACAATTATAACCTTGCCGAGGCCGTTTCGGGCTTCTTCGACAACGGTTTCAATGACCTTCCAGCAGCCCCAAACGCTTTCATCCTCGTAAAACAGGTTTTGACCGTCGGTCATGTAGATTACGGGCATGGTTTCGCCCTCCTCGTGTTCGGGAACGTAAATTCTTACGCGCCTCGGAGGAAGCTTGGGATAAGGGAAGCTGACGGTGTGCAGCTTTTCGGGAACTGTCACGGAAATCATCCTTTCGTTTAATGATAAATACAGTAATATTATCGCATAAAATCATTTATGTTTCAACAGTATAAAGGTAAAAAAATTGCCAATACTTATGGCAGAGGTGATTTTATGAACGATATAGAAATGCTTAACTGCATACTTCAAAGCGCGGAAATGGGCTGTCAGGGAATAACCAGCGTAAGGCGGCGCGTGCGCAAAAAGTCCGTTGACAACGTGCTGTGCAACCAGCTTATGCGATACGGCAAAATCTACAGCGCGGCAAACAGCATGCTGAAAAGCCGCGGAGCTTCGGCTCGGCATATTAATCCCGTTGCGAAAACCATGACAAGGATCGCGGCTCAGCGCGATTTGCAGCGCGACGCTTCGTCCGCCCACATTGCCGAAATGATGATAAAGGGCAACACGATGGGCGTTAACAAAATGGTGCGGAACCTGCGCGAATATGACCGCGCAAACCCGAACATTACATTGCTGGCAAAGAAGATGCTTGACACCGAGGAAGAGCATATACGCGAGCTGAGAGCGTTTATTTAATGCTGTTCTCTGCCGGAAAGCAGACCGCTTTATAACAGAGAAAACGTCTGACGCGCCCGGGGCGCTGCTGAAAAGCAGACAGCCCGCTTTTTAATGAAGAATAATATAAGGCAATAAAAGCAGTCAAGGTATACAAATACCTGACTGTTTTTTTGTCGTATTTTTCTGTTGAAAAATCATCTTACTTTACACTATAATAATATCTGTATGGATGTATGAATAATTAAAGCACATAACAGGAGGAGTATTATGAAACATATCCGCAAAATTATTTCGTCCTTGCTGGCGGCGGCCGTTTGCCTCGGAGGTACGGCGGCTTTCGGCGCGGGCGCGGTCGAAACAGTAAAAAACGATACCCAACGCGTTATTATCGGCGATGTTAACGGCGACAACACCGTGAATATTAAGGACGTTACCGATATTCAGCGCTGGCTTGTTTCGGCAAAAAAGTTTAACGAAGCCGAGCTTGACGCGGCTGACGTTAACCAAAACAAGGAAGTAAAAATCAACGACGCGACGCTTATTCAGGTGTATCTTGCGGGCGACCTCAGCCGTGAAGGCAGCTTTTGCGGAATGCACAAAAAGGGCGAAGAGATTATTAAGGTCAACAACTTCACGATTTATGACTTTTTAAACTGGGGCAGCTTCACTATTATTGCCAAAGACAAGTCAGGCAACATTTTGCCTGTGCCCGAGCCTGTTTTCACGGAGACGCACGCAGGCTTTGAATCGACCGATAAATTCGACGAATACAGCGTGCCTGTTCCCGGCGACGCGTACAGCCTTACCGCTGTAAACAGCGACGGAACCAAGCAGACCGCGGAGCTTGAAAACCTTAACCCGAGATACTCAAGTGTTTACGGAATTACCGACTACGGTAAAGATGAAGAACATAATTATTATTTGGTTGACTGCGAAATTCATTGGGCATATCCCCCGACATTCAATTTTTTCAACACCCTCGGATGGCAGAAGGTTTACGCATACAAATTCAGCTCAGCCGACGGTGTAAGCGAGCAGAATTGGCCGGGCGAAGAGCTTACTCCCCTCTACGATGATTACGGTCAGGATTATTATGAAGTTTATTGCGGCACAGAAGGCTTTGACTCGATAATCCTTAACGACGGAGAAGGCAACCAAACAAGCATAATAACCGATTTTGCGCCCGACAACGGATACTACTATTTGAAATACGACGCTTTTACCATCAACGAATACGGCGCGAAAGCATATACTCCGCTTCAGGAACATGACGTTCCCCCGGTTGATGAAAACAAAGAACTCTCCTTTCATTTTATAGACACGCTTGGTTGGGAAAATGTTTATATGTTTGCCTACGACGACAGCGGAGAGACGCTTAACGGAGATTGGCCGGGAGATAAGCTCAGCTCCGTGTTTACGGACGATTTCAGTCAAAACCATTACCTGATTGACGTTCCGAAGGGCGCACAAGCAGTTGTAATTCACGACAACAATAATTCCCGAACAATTATCCCCGCGGATTTTGAGGACGGCGCGGTATTTTATTTAGACAAAGATAAAGTAACCACCGACGAAGACGGACAAAAAACATATGATTGTATCGAACTATACTTTGACAAATAATTCCGAG
>DOUO01000168.1 GCA_003520555.1 Oscillospiraceae bacterium | reverse complement strand
TATGCGTTTATTATACCACATAAGCGCGCGAAAAAAAAGAGGCAATCAAAAGAAAGCCTCCTTATTATTTATTTCTTTTACGGAATAATTTATTGCGGATTCCGTCAGGCCCGAGCCAAACAAAAATTACCGCCGCGACCGCCGAAATAATAAGCAGTGCAAGCAACAGCGGATTTGACGCGAAAAAACCGAATATTTCGGCAATTACTTTGAGGTTGATAAAAAACACGCACGCTATGACAGCCGCCGCGATTGACAAAACCAAAACCGCGCCGGCAGCCATGTCCTTGGCAATTTTTACGTGAGAATTTTGCTCTGAGGTAACCAAATCGCATACATTTTCAATTGCGGTGTTCAAAAGCTCCGCGGCAATGATGAGCGCGATAAGAATTAGCAGCACAGCGTACTGCGCCGCCGAGAAATTATAGAACAATGAGAATATCAGCACATAAAACGCCGCGACAAGATGGAAGCGCATGTGAGCTTCGGTGCAAATCGCGCGCGCGATTCCGCCAAACGCGTAGCCAAAGCTTTTAAGCTGCTTTTTCATGCTTACACTTTGTCGGCGATATAGCTTGACGAAGCCGGAAGTCCGAGCTGTTCCATAACAAGCTCTTCCTTTTCCCTCATTCTTACCTTTTCAAGCTTTTCCATGTGGTCGTATCCGAGGAGATGAAGCACGCTGTGAGCGGTAAGATAACCGATTTCACGCTGGAAGGAATGACCGTAAAGCTCAGCCTGATCCCTTGCCTTTTCAACCGAGATTACAACGTCGCCGAGTATTTTCGCTCCTGTTTCCATGTCGGTATCGTACACGCCGTTTTCACCCATGGGGAACGACAGCACGTCGGTTTCGATATCCTTGTCCCGATACTGCTTGTTCAGCTCCCTGATGCCTGCGTTGTCGGTAAATGTAACGCTGATTTCGGCAGGCCCCTCAAATTTTTCAAGCTGCAAAACAGCGTTGCAGCACCTGCGTACAAGCATGCGGATACCTGTTGGAATCTTTACGGTTTTTTGGCGGTTTGTGATTATAACTTTGATTTTGTCAGCCATTTTAAACACCCTCTTTTCCTAAGCATACCTACTGAATGTGAATGTAAATTAAGACTTGTTGTTTTCGTATTTAGCGTACGCCTTAATGATATCCTGAACAAGCTTGTGGCGCACAACGTCCTTTGCGTCAAAGGTACAGTGCCCTATTCCCTCAATGTTTTTCAGAATTTTTACGCAGTCCTTAAGACCGCTTTTGGCTCCGCGCGGAAGGTCTATCTGCGTTATGTCGCCGGTGATGACCATTTTTGAGTTAAAGCCGAGGCGCGTTAAAAACATCTTCATTTGTTCGCTTGAGGTGTTTTGAGCTTCATCAAGGATGATAAAGCTGTCGTCAAGCGTTCTGCCGCGCATGTACGCAAGCGGCGCGACCTCAATGTTTCCGCGCTCAACGTACTTTTGGTAGGTTTCCGCGCCGAGCATGTCAAACAAGGCGTCGTACAACGGCCTTAAATACGGGTCAACCTTGCTTTGCAGGTCTCCGGGCAAAAAGCCGAGCTTTTCACCTGCCTCAACCGCGGGACGGGTGAGGATAATGCGGTTAACCTGCTTGCTTCTGAACGCGGTGACGGCCATTGCGACGGCAAGATAGGTTTTGCCCGTGCCGGCAGGTCCCACGCCGATGGTTATGGTGTTTTTGGAAATCATATTGCAGTAACGCTTTTGACCGATTGTTTTCGGCTTAATGGGCTTGCCCTTTGAGGTTATGCAAATGCAGTCGCCGGCAAGCTGCTCAATTTTTTCCTCGCTGCCCTCGTTTACAAGCGAAATGCAGTAACGCACATTTTGCTCGGACAGGGTTTCGCCTCTGTTTAAAAGCTGAAGAAGGCTGTCGATAACAAGCTGAGCCTTCATTACGCCCTCGGCTTCGCCTTCGATTTTCAGCTCGCTGTCGCGGCAGGTGACCTTAACCGCGAATTCGCGCTCGATAAGCTTCATGTTGGCGTCAAAGCTGCCAAACAGCGCGACGGCGTTTTCCATTCTGTCAATATTGATAACCTGTTCCGTATTCAAGTACCTCTGTTTCATAATAATAGAATTATTTTCTGTCTTATTATACCATAATCTTTTTAAAAATGCTTGTAAAATTATATATTTTTATCCATTTTTTTATTTTTGTTAAAATCAACCAATATGCGGTTTTTATGCACATGCGCCTTTGTAGAATATTATGACTTTTTTTTGCGAACAATCATTCTTTTTACGCTTTTTAGTAAACATTATTTTAAAAACGACGATAATTAAAGCGTAATAATATTTGCCGAATAAACAATTTTTGTATTATTTTCACAATGCGTTTTTTTATTTATAATACGCTATTGACAAACGCCGCGGCTTGTATTATAATAGCCAAGGTAAGTGTAAAGCTTTTTTCTTAACACTTAAGGAGCTGCGTTTGATGGAAAAAAACATTGAGGTTTCGCTGCTGCTTGATTTTTACGGCGAGCTTTTGAGCGAGTCCGGAAGGCAGATGACGAACCTTTACTATAACGATGATTTGTCGTTGGCGGAAATCGCACAGCAATGCGGTATTACACGTCAGGGCGTACGCGACAAAATTAAAAGATGCGAAAATCAGCTCTATTTATATGAGCAAAAGCTCGGGCTGTTCAAACGGTTTCAACAGCTTGAACAGGGACTTGAAAAGATTTCCGCGGACGCAAAGAAAATTTACGCCGGCTCAGACGACAGCAAAATTAAAGCGGCGGCAAAGGTTATTGAACTGACCGCCGAAAGCTTAAAGGAATAAGAGGTATTTCTTATGGCATTTGAAGGACTTGCGGACAAACTCAGCAACGCGTTCAAAAAACTGAAAAACAAGGGCAAGCTTAACGAAAACGACGTTAAGGAGGCAATGCGCGAGGTCAGACTTGCGCTGCTTGAGGCTGACGTTAACTATAAGGTTGCCAAGGATTTTACAAACACGGTAACGGAAAGAGCGGTTGGTCAGGACGTTATGGAGAGCCTTACTCCTGCTCAGATGGTTATTAAAATTGTAAACGAAGAGCTGACAAACCTGATGGGCGGTGAAAACGAGCGGCTTGAATTTGCCTCCAAACCGCCGACGGTTATTATGATGTGCGGATTGCAGGGTTCAGGTAAAACAACCCATTCCGCCAAGCTTGCAAAAATGCTTAAGGAAAAGCAAAACCGCCGTCCGCTGCTTGTCGCGTGCGACATCTACCGTCCCGCGGCTATTGACCAGCTGAAGGTTGTGGGCGAAAAAGCCGGCGTCCCCGTGTTTGAGATGGGCACGGAAAATCCGGTTAAAATCGCGAAAAAGGCGATTGCGCACGCAAAAGATTACGGCAACGACGTAGTTATTCTTGATACCGCGGGCCGTTTGCATATTGACGAAAAGCTGATGAACGAGCTTAAGGATATTAAGGCGGAGGTTAACCCCGACGAAATCCTGCTTGTTATTGACTCCATGACCGGTCAGGACGCGGTAAACGTCGCAAAAAGCTTTAACGAACTGCTTGAGGTTACGGGCGTAATTCTTACCAAGCTTGACGGCGACACCCGCGGCGGCGCGGCGCTTTCCGTTAAGGCTGTTACCGGAAAACCGATTAAATTTGCGGGCGTAGGCGAAAAGCTTGACGATTTGGAGGTATTCCACCCCGACCGCATGGCAAGCCGTATTTTGGGAATGGGCGACGTGCTGACGCTGATTGAGGAAGCGGAAAGCAAGCTTGACCAAAAAAAGGCCGAGGAAATGGCGGAGAAGCTGATGCAGAACCGCATGGACTTCAACGACCTTAACGACCAGTTTAATCAGATTAAGAGGATGGGACCGCTGAAGGGTATTCTTTCCAAGATTCCCGGCGTGGGAAAGCAGCTTGACGACGTTGACATCAACGACCGGCAAATTGACTGGCTTCAGGCTATTATACTTTCCATGACGCCCGAGGAGCGCAGCAATCCCGATATTATTAACCCCTCGCGCAAGCGCAGAATTGCCGCCGGCGCCGGAAGAAGTGTTGAAGAGGTTAACCGCCTGATAAAGCAGCTTCACCAGATGCAAAAGATGATTAAGCAGATGAAGGGCAAGGGCAAAGGAAAGAAAGGCAAGCGCAAGTTCGGAAAAATGCTTCCGGGACTCGGCGGTATGCCGCCGATGGACGGCATGGACGGCGGAAATCCGTTCGGCATGTAACTTTAAACTCAGTTATTCACCCAATTTATGATTGGTGAAAATATATTCAAAAATTTTTATAGAGGTGTAAATTATGGCAGTAAAAATCAGATTAAGAAGAATGGGCTCCAAGAAGGCTCCTTACTACAGAGTAGTAGTTGCGGATTCAAGATATCCCAGAAACGGCCGCTTCATTGAAGAAATCGGCACATACGACATTCTTAAGAACCCGTCGGAGTTCAAGGTTGACGCCGAAGCTGTTAAAAAGTGGATTGCAAACGGCGCTCAGCCCACAGACACAGTTAAGGCTCTTCTTAAGAAGAACGGCGTTATTGACTAATTGCTGAAAGGAAATATATCATGCAGGAATTACTTGCAATTATTGCGAAAGGCCTTGTAGACAATCCCGACGCGGTTGTTGTTGACCGCGACGAGCCCGACGAGGACGGCACAATTGTTTATCACATTCATGTTGCCGAGGACGACATGGGCAGAATTATCGGTAAGCAGGGCAGAATTGCCAAGGCTATACGCACCATCGCGCGCAGCGCGGCAATCAGAACCGACGAAAAGATTATGGTTGAGATCGACTGAAAAAAGCGCGCACACTGTGTGCGCTTTTTCAACCATAGCCCGCACGCGCCAAGGGCGCAAATTAATTATTTTTTTGATAGGCGTCAGATTCTGTTACTATCCGTTATTTTCCTATCAAATAAACAACCGGCTCGGTTTCTCGGTATGAGATTGAGCCGGTTATTTTTTCGCATTAAAAACAGGACTGCCGCTAAACGGCAATCCTGCTGACTGATTATTTGCCTGCCAGGGCTCTTTCGAGCCAGATGTCGGCGATATCCATAGCGAGATACAGTCCCTTTTTTTCGCTTGACTTAACAAGCTGGTTCCTGGGTGAGAGATAAGGGTCGGTCGCCATCAGCTGAACCGTAACCTTGTCGGCGATTTCAACGCCGTTTACCTCTTTTTTGGATTTTATCTGCATTCTTATAACATACGGGTCTTCCATGCTGCCGTAGTATATTTCGTCGCCGCAGCGCACAAGGGGCTTGCCCTTATAGGTCAAAAACTCCTCTGTCTTTTTGGCTTCTGCCACAAGACATCATCCTTTCCCAAAGTTTATTACACGTTGAGGTATGATTTTACCAGTGCTTCAAGTAGGTCGTCGCGATCGATTTTGCTGATGATGTTGCGCGCGTTGTTGTAAGTGGTTATATAGGTGGGATCCTCGCTGAGAATGTAACCTACAATTTGATTGATGGGATTATATCCCTTTTGTCTTAACGCGTCATAAACAATTGTAAGTCCCGCTTTAATCTGATCGTCCTTTTCTTCGCCGAGCGAAAAAATCATGGTCTTGTCTAACATACCGAAACACCTCCCAATGTATCTATTTTTACATTATACAATATTACCGTAAAAATATCAAGTATTTTAACTCGCATTTTTTACTTTTATAATTTTTAACGCGAAAGGTCTGACAGTTTTCACGGTCAGACCTTTGTTTTACTTAAGCAGATTTTTAATTCTTTCAACCGCTTCCACGGTGCTTTCTCTGTCGCCGAAGGAGGTGAGGCGGAAGTATCCCCTGCCGTTTTCGCCGAAGCCTTCGCCGGGTGTGCCGACGACGTTAGCGTTTTCAAGCAGGTAATCAAAAAATTCCCAGCTGCCCATGCCGTTCGGACATTCAAGCCAGATGTAGGGTGAATTTTTGCCGCCTGTATAATAAATTCCGAGCTCGTCAAGCGCGGACGAAATTATGCGCGCGTTTTCCTGATAATAAGCGATATTTTCGCGGATTTGACGCTGACCTTCCGGACTGAACACTGCCGCGGCGGCGCACTGAACAGGCCATGAAACGCCGTTGAACTTGGTTGCCTGACGGCGGTACCATATTTGGTACAGGTTGTGACCGTCGCGTTCAAGCTCGCGCGGAATTACGGTATAACCGCAGCGCGTGCCGGTAAAGCCCGCGGTTTTTGACAGCGAGCACAATTCAATCGCGCACTGCCTTGCGCCCTCGACCGCGTAGATTGACCGCGGTAAATCCTCGGTGATAAACGCCTCGTAAGCGCTGTCATAAAGGATAACGGCGTCGTTTTTGAGCGCGTAATCAACCCACGCCTTAAGCTGTTCGGCGGTGTACGCCGAGCCTGTGGGGTTGTTCGGCGAACAAAGGTAGATAATGTCCGCCTTTATGCCGTAATCGGGCATTGCGGCAAATCCGTTAGAACGGTCTGAGGCGGCGTATACAATTTTCCTGCCCGCCATGATGTTTGAATCGACATAAACGGGATAAACCGGGTCGGTGACAAGCACGGTATTGTCCCGTGAAAAGATATCGCCGATGTTTCCGCAGTCGGATTTCGCGCCGTCGGAAACAAAAATTTCGTCGGCTGACACGCTTACGCCGAAGCTTTTGTAATAGCCGGAAATCGCGTCGCGCAAAAAGCCGTAGCCTTCGTAGTCGGGATAACCCTTAAAGCTTTCCCTGCGCGCCAAATCGTCCGCTCCGCGCTTCATTGCGTCAATTACAACGGGCGCGAGAGGAAGCGTTACATCGCCTATTCCGAGGCGGATAATTTTTTTATCCGGATGGGCGGCGGCGTATTTTGACGTTTTTTCGGCAACGTCGGCAAACAGATAGTTCGGAACAAGGTTGTCAAAGTTACTGTTGATTTTCAATTTTATCATTCCTTATATTAGATTTTCCCTAATATCTAATATTTCCATACCCAATAAACCGGGGGAGGCGGCAAGCACCTCCCCTGTTTTGAAACAATTGTTTAGATTTCAATTTCACCTTCGAATACTTTGTCGGCATTGCCGGTCATGTAAACCGTGTCGTCGGTGTAATTGATAATAAGGTCGCCGCCCTTGAGCTTAACCTTGATGTCTTCGCCCTTTTTGCAGAAGCCGTTTTCACACGCAGCTACCGCGACCGCGCAGGCGCCTGTGCCGCAAGCCCAGGTTTCGCCCGAGCCGCGCTCCCATACGCGCATTTTAATTGTGTGGTCGTCAAGCACTGAAACAAATTCCGTATTCACTCTTTCGGGGAACAGGGGATTGTTTTCAAATTCCGGACCGATTGTTTCGATGTCCATGTAATCGATGCCGTCCATAAACACTACGCAATGCGGATTGCCCATGGAAACGCAGGTGATGTTGTATTCATTTTCGCCGATCTTTACGGCGCGGTTTACAACCTTGTCGCCGTCAAGAGCGACGGGGATATCGGCAGGATTCAAAATTGCCTTGCCCATGTCAACGCGAAGTCTGGTGACGACGCCGTCGCTTGTAAACGCCTTAAGGGTTTTGATGCCGCTGAGGGTTTCGATGGTTAATTCGTCCTTTTCCCTGATGTCAAGCATGTTGTGGTCATAAAGGAACTTGCCCACGCAGCGGATACCGTTGCCGCACATTTTGCCTTCGGAGCCGTCGCGGTTGTACATCTTCATTTGAGCGTCGGCTACCTTTGACGGACAAACCAAAATTACGCCGTCGCCGCCGATTCCGAAGTGCTGTTCCGAAAGACGAACCGCAAGGGCTTCGGGGTTGTTGATTTCCTGGTCAAAGGTGCTGAAATAGATGTAGTCGTTGCCTATTCCCTGCATCTTTGTAAATTTAAGCTTTTTCTTTGAGTCGCGCATGTTGTTGATGTCAACAAGCTCGGTGCTTAACTGCGAATAACGTGAACGCAGGCAGTCCGCAAGCGCGTTGGCGGTGTCAAGCGAGGTAAGGCAGGGAATGTTTCTTTCAACGGTTTTTCTGCGGATTTTAACCGAGTCACGCGACGGAATTCTTCCCTTAGCGGAGGTTGAAATTACGTACTGGATTTTACCCGACTCAATTAAGGTTAAGGTGTTGTTTGAATCGGATTCGTGAATCTTTTTAACGCTTACTGCGTCGATGCCGTATTTTCCGAGCACAGCGGCAGTGCCTTCCGTGGCGTAAATCTTAAAGCCGAGGTCGTAATACTTCTTGGCGATTTCTCCGATTTCGCCCTTGTCGGAATTGCGGACAGTGATAAACACGCCGCCCTTCTTCTTCATTTTGTAGCCCGCGG
>DOUO01000157.1 GCA_003520555.1 Oscillospiraceae bacterium | reverse complement strand
TCGGAAGTTGCATCTGTGTTTTATTTTTATCACAAAGGTAAAAAGGAGGAATTTTTATGATTAGTAAAATCAAAAAACCAATCAGCATAATGCTCGTCCTGCTTATGGTTTTCAGCGTGTTTGCCGCTGTTCCGATCACCGCGGGCGCGGTGGACTACGGTGAAAACATTGACATCTACGCGTCAGAGCTTAAAGCCGGAGACAGCTTCGGCGGAAACATTAATCTGGAAATTTCAGCAGACAGTGTTTTCGTCCTCAAGGGCGGAAGATTCGGAAGAGGATTGGGCTCGCTTTTTAATGTTTGCGACGAGGATTTCAGAATCGATTTAGGCATATACGGTAATTATCAAAACGGCACTTTTATTGTTGAAAAGGGCGGAGGCTTCGAATTTTCTCCCTGCGACAAAAACGGAAACTGTACAGACAGATGGTATGTTCTGGAGGTTGACGGCAGTACCGTTACCCTCGGCGGTTATCCCAATCCCGAAAAGTACACTGTCACATGGGAAAACTGGGACGGCACAAATCTGAAAACCGAAACCGTGGAAGAAGGTACAATCCCCGCCTATGACGGCACTCCCGAAAAGGAAAGGGACGACGAATATACCTACACCTTCTCCGGCTGGACCCCCGAGGTTTTGCCGGTAAGAGGCAACGTGACTTACACAGCGCAGTTTGTGCCGGCAATACATCATAATCCGGTTCCTCTTTACGACAAGGAAGGCAATATCGTTTACTACTACTGCGAACATTGCGGAAACGCGTATTACGATGCCGAGGGCACAAATCTCACGGCGACCTTCACCTTTGTTGAAAACAGCGAAGGAAACTATACCCTGAAGCTTTATACGGGCGACGATATCGAATGTGTTGTCGTGCCCGACACCTACAACGGAAAACCCGTAACCGCAGTCGGTAACACCTCAAGCAACCTGCTGTCGGACTCACCGTTCTATCATCGTCCGGAGCATGTAAAAACCATTATTTTCGGAGATAATATTAAAACCTTGCACAGACGCGCTGTTTACGGCACCTGGGAGCTGAATAAGGTTTATATCGGAAAAGGTTTGGAAAAAGCGGAAAACGGCGCTCTCTCGGGAGCGTATCCGAATCCGTTTGAAGTATATTTTGATACGCCAAACGCAAATTTAAACACGTACTTCATCAATAATGTATATTTGAATTTGGTTGCTTACGCTCCTCACGAAGGCGCTACCGCCGAAAGCCTGAAGAATTTGGCGGACGGTTATACCAAGTCGCACAAGTTCATCGGCACCGACGCGCACAGTTACTCGGACTCTTCCGATGTAAAATGGAAATGGAACAGCGGTTACACCTCTGCCGAGGCGTCAATCAAATGTGACGGCTGCGACTACACCGAAACCTTGACGGATAACGAAATTGAGATAACAAATAACGAAGGCAAATGTGTTTACACAGCGGCTGTTGAACATGAAGGTCACACCTACACTACAACTTATACCGCGAATACAACTCATTTTTCCGGTCATTCGCTTACACTCCGCGGCGATATCGGCGTGAATTTTTATTTGAATCTGACCGACGATGAGCTTGCCGATGGCGTGCGCGTTAACTTTTCGCGGAACGGAAAAAATGACAGTGTGTTACTTGACAGTACCGCCGAAAAAGATGAAAAAACCGGCTTCTATATAGCAACCTGTTACGTATGCGCCGCTGAAATGAACGATGAAATCACGGCGGCAATAACCATAGGCAAAACCTCGCTTGACGAAACGGATACTTATAAAGTAAAGGATTACGCCGACGAAATTATTGAGAACAAGAACAACAAGTTCAGTGAAGAATTGGTTACGCTTGCCAAAACCATGCTTAACTACGGCGCAAAAGCTCAGGCGCAATTCAATTATAACACCGAAAATCCCGCAAATGCCGGCGTTGATTATCCTTTGGTTGCTTTGGACGAAACGGAAATCAACGACATCAACATAGCAATCCCCTCAAAGGCGGACATTAATTCCGCGCTGGGTAACACAGGAATAGAGTATTACGGCTACAGCTTGATTTTGGAAACAAAAACAACCCTGCGCTTCTATTTCAAGAAGAACGGAGCGGATGTGTCAGGCCTTAGGTTTGTTGACTATTTTGACGATGTTGTCGGAACCGTATATGATTACAGCGACGATTTTTGTTATGTCGAGATTAACGATATTGCGGCTTATCAGCTTGCCTATGATTACGAGCTGAAATGCGCAGATACTTCGCTCGGCAGCTTCTCGGCGTTGTCGTATGTAAAGGACGTTCTGCAAAACGTTAAAGACAATCAGGTTCTCACCGATACCGTTACTTCTCTTTACCGCTACAACAAAGCGGCGATTGCCTATTTCAACAGCACTTTCAGGGGGTGATTGGTAATGTACAAAGAAAGCTACGAAAAAGCTAAACTGGATATAGTTGTATTCCGGACAGAGGATGTTATTACTACCTCGAACACAGAACCTACCTCGGGCGAATATGAGCTGCCCATCATAGGAGGCAATTGATAAGCCGGCAAAATATTTATCCGCTAAAACAGCTTACAGTAAATTAACGCGAAGGAGCCTTGGTGAACATAGATTCGTCAAGGCTCCTTTATTATGCAAAGGCGGATTATGTGAGTAAAAGTCCGCAAAGAGTTAACAGTTCATCCGACCCGCGATGAATAACTGCGCCGAAAAAACAGACAAAAACAGTTGTATTACTTGACAAAAAATATTTTAATATGTACAATAATAGTAATTAATTAATATCGAGAAGTGTTTTTCAGAGGTCTTGAAGAAAGAATTTGACACGGCTAAAGCGTGTTATGCCCGCGTAATTCGTTACAACGGCAACGCCTCCGGCTTTTGCGCGTAACTTCTCTGTAATTTCTTTTTGTAAACTAACACGGACTCGGCGCTGCGTTGCGTCTGTGTTTGTGTTTTTATACTTTCTGTTTTATTTGTTTGGCCTTCCGCCGTTGCCTGATATGATTAAAAATATGCGGTCAGCAGACAAACGCAAATGAAAACAGTTA
>DOUO01000085.1:6877-7823 GCA_003520555.1 Oscillospiraceae bacterium | reverse complement strand
ATTAAGGATATGTATGACCTCGATCATACTCTTGCCAAGGATTACCTTGCGCAGTTCACTTACCCCTGGGAAGCGTTAAAGGGCATCAAGGACTTTATCCTTGAGCTCGGTCCCACGCTCGGCGACGACTACGACGAGGTTTCCGAAAACGTTTGGGTTCACAAAACCGCCAAGGTTTTCCCGTCGGCTTATCTCGGCGCTCCCTGTATTATAGGCGCAAACACGGAGGTAAGGCACGGCGCGTTCATCAGAGGTTCGGCGCTGGTAGGTGAAGACTGCGTTGTCGGCAACTCTGTTGAGCTTAAAAACGTAATTCTTTTTGACCATGTTCAAACTCCGCACTACAACTATGTAGGCGACTCAATTTTGGGTTACTTCTCACACATGGGCGCCGGTTCAATTACTTCTAACGTTAAGTCCGACAAAAAGCTTGTTGTTGTTCACAACGGCACAGAGCAAATTGAAACCGGCATCAAGAAATTCGGCGCAATGCTGGGCGACTATGTTGAGGTAGGCTGCAACGCTGTTTGCAACCCCGGTACCGTAATCGGCAGACATTCAAGCGTATATCCCACATCATGCGTTCGCGGAGTAGTTCCGGAGAACAGTATTTTTAAGAACAGCGGCGTTGTTATTGAAAGGAAGGCTGACTGATGGGTAAATATTTCGGTACAGACGGCTTCAGGGGCGAAGCCAACAAAAATCTCACCTTTGAGCACGCTGTAAAAATCGGCCGTTTTCTCGGTTGGTATTACGGCGCGAATCAGGGAAAAAAAGCAAAGGTTGTTATCGGCAAGGACACACGCCGTTCATCCTATATGTTTGAATACGCGCTCTGCACAGGCCTTATGGCAAGCGGAGCGGACGCGTACATCATGCACGTAACCACAACTCCTTCGGTTGCGTACATCACCAGAATTGACGACTTTGACTGCGGCATCATGAT
>DOUO01000085.1:0-6820 GCA_003520555.1 Oscillospiraceae bacterium | reverse complement strand
GCGGCATCATGATTTCCGCTTCTCACAATCCCTTCTATGACAACGGCATTAAGCTGCTCAACGGCAAGGGCGAAAAAATGGAAGAGGAAACGCTGCTTAAGGTTGAGGAATACATTGACGACAAGCTTGAAATCCCCGTTGCGCAAAGATGGGACATCGGCAGAACCGTTGACTATGTCGCGGGCAGAAACCGTTACATCGGCTACCTTATTTCCATGAGCAAATACAGCTTCAAGGGCGTTAAGGTCGGCCTTGACGTGGCAAACGGCGCTGCTTGGCAAATTGCAAAGGGTGTGTTTGACGCTCTCGGCGCAAAAACTTATGTTATCAACGACAATCCCGACGGCTACAACATCAACACTGACTGCGGTTCAACACATATTGAGCATTTGCAGAAGTTTGTTGTTGACAAGGGACTTGACGTAGGCTTTGCTTACGACGGCGACGCCGACCGCTGTCTTGCCGTTGACGAAAACGGCAAGGTTATTACCGGCGACCATATCATCTACATGTACGGCGTTTACATGAAGGAAAGAGGAAAGCTCATCAACAACAAGGTTGTTGCCACAATCATGAGCAACTTCGGTCTTTTCAAGGCGCTTGACAAGGCAGGCATTGAGTACGACAAAACAAACGTCGGCGACAAGTACGTTTATGAAAACATGGTTCAGACCGGCAACCGTATCGGCGGTGAGGAGTCAGGTCATATTATCTTCCAGAAGTACGCGACCACAGGCGACGGTATCCTTACCTCGCTTAAGCTTATGGAGGTTATGCTTGCCAAGGAAAAACCCATGAGCGAGCTCGCGGCTCCCATGGTTATGTATCCGCAGGTTCTCAAAAACGTTAAGGTTAAGTCCAAGCCCGACGCGAAGAACGACCCCGACGTTCAGGCAGAGGTTGAAAAGGTTTCCGCCGAGCTCGGCGAAAACGGCAGAATCCTGCTCAGAGAATCAGGAACAGAGCCTGTTATCCGCGTAATGGTTGAGGCAGGCAGCACGGAGGAATGTGAAAAGTTTGTAGACCGCGTTATCGACGTTATCCGTGCCAAGGGACACATTATTTCCGAATGACATCAGTTGTGAAAATTTAAGTTTTTAAATGAACAAAGGTTGGCTATCGTTTGACGGTTTTAGCCAACCTTTATTTGTATTTCGCGCTTGGCGATAATTAACAAAAACATTTTATTTTTACCACTAATTTGCTAATTGAATAACAAAACTCCGTATGATATAATTAAATAAACATCGATTATTTTTTCGGACGGTGATTATATGAAACGCTGCAAGCTGATAAAAAAACTTACCTCAGCCGCGGTATGTGCCGCTATGCTGCTCGGGATTTTTTGCTCCGGAACTGCCGCTTCCGCCGCGACAACCACGCCTTCCGGCTACATTTCGGTTTATGAGCAGGAGATCTCCGCTTATTCCGGCGCGATTGACGCTCTTGCCGAAGGCATGCGAAACCGGCAGGAACAGATAAACATCTCATCCTACAGGGTACCGATTGACAAGGCAAGGGTTATTTTTGAAGCTGTAATTAACAAAAACCCTGAGCTTTTCTATGTCGCGGGCCGTTTCGGCTACAACTACTATCAGAATTCGGGAAACAATTATATTTATTCGTTGAATCCTTCTTATCTGTACGCCCGTGATGAAGTTAACGAAATGATGGCGGAATTTGATAAAAAATCGGAATATTACCTTTCAAAAATCACACCGGACATGTCCGAATTTGAAAAGGCGCTTATTTTGCATGACGAGCTCATTTTGAACAGCTCCTATCTGCTTGATGGTTCAACCTACACCCTCATGGTTGACGGCACCGGCAAGTGCGAGGATTACTCCAGGGCGTATGCCTTCCTGCTTGCGAACGCGGGTATAAAAAGCGAAATGATGCTTTCGTCTACGGCTGACGGCAACACGCAGGGCATGAATCACCAGTGGGTTAAGGTTCGCATTGACGGAAGCTATTACCACGTAGACCCGACCTGGGACGACCCCGTTGTTAAAAACGCGAGCTGGTACCAAACCTCGGGAGAAGCAAGACCAAACGGCTACACCGGCATGGTGTTCCATACCTACTTTTTGGTCAGCGACGAGCTTATCGGCACAAACAGTCTCGGCCGGCCGCACACAGGCTACACTACGTTCTATCCGTCTCCGCAAACCTATGACAACGCGGCGTTCCGCGACGTCACCGCGCCGTTTTGCTACGTTGACGGCACGCTCTACACTGTAATTAATAACAGCAGCGGCAATACCGCGCTTGTAAGCTACAATCCTCAGGCAGACAGCTTCAGCGAGCTTACTTCAATGAGCCTGTATTGGAGCACCCCAAGCGGCGGATACTGGGTTGGCAGTTTTTCGGGACTGAATTATCTTGACGGACTTTTTTACTTTAACGGTCCCTCCAAGGTATATACCTATGATTTAGCCACCGGTCAAACGGCTGAATTTGCCTCAAAGCCCGGAAACGATAACATTTACGGCATTAATATAATCAACCGCGACCTTTATGCTTACACCACATCTACTCCGTCCGAGCTTCGCGACGGACACCTGCTCGCGCACATTGACGAGCCGCTTCCGCCGCTTGCCCCGGGCGACGTTGACGCAAACGGCTATATTGACATCCGCGACGCCACCGCTGTTCAGCGGCATCTGGCTATGTTCATAACCCTTGATCAGCGTCAGCTTGCCGCCGCGGATTTCAACGGCGACAGTAAGATAGACGTAGACGACGCTACCGATATTCAAAAATACATTGCTCACATTATTTAATCATCATTTCACAAGGGCTGTTCGGCTGAACAGCTCTTTTTTTGCCCGCGCGGCGTTTTTCAGCTCATATTTCCGTTTTGTGGCAAGTCCGCCCCTCAGGTGACGTTCGCTCTTGTTTTGGTCAAGCACAACCCGCACGCGCCTGTACAGCGCGGGATTAATCCGCCTCAGCCTTGAGCTTACGTCCTTGTGCACGGTGCTTTTGCTCACCCCGAATTTTCCCGCGGCGGCTCTTACCGTTGCGTTGTTCTCAATTATGTACCGCGCAAGCGTTACAGCGCGTTCGTCAAATCTTCCTTCCAAACAAAATCCTCCCCGCGGCGCGCGCCGCAATAACTGTTACCACAAATATATGTGCTTTTTAAGGCTTGTATTCATGCGGCTATTGTGGACATACTGTTATTTGTAATTGACTTTTCCATCACTGTGATATATAATTAAAATGTGTTGATATGCAAATTTTCATGGCGTATGAGGAGAAAAAATGAGGAAGCTGAATTTACGCAAGTTTGTTTTGATGCTTGCCGACATATTTATAATCGTAATGAGCGGCATAGTGCTTAACTACGTGCTTGCGCTGACAAAGGTTATCGGCCCCGAGGCAAACGGTACCCTGTTTTATAACATTGTAATTAATCTGCTTTGTTGCAGTGTAATGCTGTTCGCGTTCGGAGCGTATTCGCGGATGTGGCGGTATTTTGATATTAAGGATTACGGCGCGTGCGCCCTTGCGATGACAATCGGTTTTGCGGTGAGTTTTGCGATACTTACAATCATGGGCGAATCTCCCCGTAAAATCTTTGAGCTGCTTTATTACATCACGGCAACGTCGGGTGTTTTGCTGTTCCGATTTATATTTAAACGGACGTTTCTGGAGTTGGTGGACGCGGGGCATAACGACAGAACCGAACGTACGCTGATTGTCGGCGCGGGCAACGCCGCAAGGATGATTATCACCGAAATAGAAAACGCGGCTTCGGATAAAAACAACCCTTCGCACAATATCATGCCAATCTGCATGGTGGACGACGACCCCACAAAGCTCCACTCCAAAATCAGGGGAATTGAGGTTGTGGGCACGTGTCCCGAAATCCCCGTAATTTGTTCAAAATACAACATTTCAAACATTATCGTAGCCATCCCCTCATGCGAGGAGGAGGAAAAGCGCAAAATACTTGATTATTGTTCGGCAACCGAATGTAAAATCAAGGTGATTCCTTACCTCAGCGAACTTCTTTTTTCCGACGAAAATCCGCTTATCTCACAGGCAAAGGAAATTAAAATCGAAGACCTGCTCGGCAGAAAGCCTATTGAATTCAACCGTGAAACAATCAGCGAATTCATATGCGGCAAGGTCTGCATGGTGACGGGCGGAGGCGGCTCCATAGGCAGCGAGCTTGTGCGCCAGATTGTAAAATACAGTCCCCGTGAAGTTATCATAGTTGATATCTACGAAAACAACGCTTACGACATTCAGCAGGAGCTGATACTTAAATACGGCGCGGCAATCAACCTTGTCACCCTTATTTCCTCCGTGCGCGATTATGACAAAATGGAAGCCATTTTTAAGGAATACAGACCGCAGGTCGTTTTCCACGCCGCCGCGCATAAGCATGTTCCGCTTATGGAAACCGTGCCCGAGGAAGCCGTAAAGAATAATATTTTCGGCACATTTAACGTGGCAACTCTTGCCAAAAAATATAACGCGGACAAGTTTGTAATGATTTCCACCGACAAGGCGGTTAATCCCACAAACGTAATGGGCGCAACAAAACGCGCCTGCGAAATGATTATTCAGTACGAAAGCCAAAACAGCACCCACACCGAGTTTGTAACAACACGCTTCGGCAACGTTCTCGGCTCAAACGGTTCGGTTATTCCGCTGTTCCGACGCCAGATTGAAAGCGGCTCGCCCGTAACCGTAACCCACCCCGACATCATTCGCTATTTTATGACAATTCCCGAAGCTGTTTCGCTTGTGCTTGAAGCAGGAGCAATGGCAAAGGGCGGCGAAATATTTGTGCTTGACATGGGCGCGCCCGTAAAAATTACAACCCTTGCGGAAAACCTCATCCGCATGTACGGCAAGGTGCCTTACAGGGATGTTCCCATTGTGTTCACGGGACTCCGCCCCGGCGAAAAGCTGTTTGAGGAGTTGCTGATGGACGAGGAAGGCCTGCAATCCACCGAAAACAAGAAAATTTTTATCGGCAATCAAATTGAAATCGACGAGGAAACACTCATGGCAAAGCTTGACGTGCTCAGGAACGCCGCGGAAGCAAACGACAGCGATAAAACGGTTGAGCTGCTCGCCGACCTTGTGCCTACCTTTAATCATAAAAATTAAGCCGCAAATATTTTAATTTAAATTATAAAACTCATAAAACGCGGGGCTCCGTAAACCGGAACCCCGCGTTTTTATTTGCGCTGAGCGTTTCCGATCGCGTCAAGCATGGAAACATTTTGCGCAAAATTACCTTTTGCGCGTACAAAACAGGGTTTTGATAGGATAATTCGACAAATTTCGAAAATGTTAAAATTTTGTAACAAAATCTCTTGTTTTTACCGTTAAATTGGAGTATAATTAAAAACGTATGTAATACTTTCGCGCGAATTTTCGATTTGCGTATGGGGGAATGGAAATGTGTAATAAACTATTAAAAAAACTGACGGCGGCGGTGCTCTGCGTATTGCTTGGTATTTCCGCGGTTGCGGCGGTATGCGCCGCTCAGGAAACCGAATATAATATTGAGGAAATCAGCGGAATGAAGGTTTCAATCGCGCCCGACATGCTTGCGGTTACCCGCAATACGGACAGCTCGGACGGCTTTTTCAATCTTCCCAACAACAGTTACGAAGATGTAATGAAGAAGATGCGCGACGGAAACATTTACCTGCTTGCTACCGACAGCCAGCAAAGCATAACCGTGGCTGTGTCAATGTTTGAAAACGACGACACCCACAGAATCGACAACTATAACCGCCTTTCGGGCGAGGAGCTCAACGACATTGTGCTCGGCTACAAAAAGAGCACCGACGGCACAACCTACAACGCCAGCACGGTTGACGAGGTTGTTGACGACATAGTTTGGATTGATTTTGAATTCCGCGCCACCGTTGACAGCTCGGTTTACAAGCAGTATCAGTCAAACACCGTGGTCAACGGCAAAAACGTAAGCATAACCATTCAGCGCAACGGAGCAGACGCAATCGGAAGTGATTACGATGTGCTTAAGAAAATAGTTTCTTCCGTTAAGTTCGCGAACGCGGGCATGCCGCGCAACCTCATGCTATACATAATCATCGGCGCTGCCGCGGCGGTAATTATCATTTTAATTATCGTAATAATTGTTGTAAAGCGCGCAAATCGCCGCAGAAAAAAGACAAAGAACGATAAAATTATTGAGGAGCTCGCCAGCAAGTACAGCACCGGCAGACAAAGCTCACGCGAGGCCGAAGGCTCATCTCCCGAGTACTCCGAACCCGAGCGTCAGACCGGCGACACAATGGCAAAGACAATGCATTTTGACATGCACAAGGCTCAAAAGTCCGAACCCGCGCAAAGAAGCTACGACAGCTACGATGACGACGAGGACTCAGGCCGCCCCGTGAAGTCCTACACCGACGAGGAAATCGCGCGTCTTTTGGGCGACGTGGAGGACGACGAAAATTTTATTGAGCCACTTTCCGTGACAAAGGCTGACTCCGGCACATATGCGGAGGAGGAAAGTGTGGAAACAAGCCTTGAAACCCCGGAGCTTCACGAAGAAGCCGACCCCGAAGCCCGTGAAATCACGCTTGAACAGGATTTGGCTGAGATAGAGGCGGAAAAGCCGCTGAAAAGCGTAAGAGAGGTTTTTGACTTCTCAAAGTTTATGAAAAACGCCAGAAAAAAGGCGGAGCTTGAACAACAGCAGGCTGAAATCTCCGAAGAACAGCCCGAAGCCTTGAATCTTCCGGAGGAACCGGAAGAATCCGAACCCGAAGAAACACCGCAAACCGAATTAGCGGATACTGAGGAAGCCCTGACTGAGGAA
>DOUO01000165.1 GCA_003520555.1 Oscillospiraceae bacterium | reverse complement strand
TGAATATATTAATGATCGGCTCAGGTGGCAGAGAACACGCGCTTATTAAAAAGCTGCTTGAAAGCCCAAAATGCACCAAGCTTTACTGCGCTCCGGGCAACGGCGGAATTTCACGTGACGCCGAGGTTGTTAACATTGGCGTTATGGACAAGGACGGCATGGTAAAGTTTGCAAAGGAAAAAAACATAGACCTCGCTTTTGTTGCTCCGGACGACCCTCTTGCGGACGGCATGGTTGACGCTTTTCAGGCGGCAGGCATACGCGCCTTCGGTCCAAACGCGAACGCGGCAATTATAGAGGCTTCAAAGGTATTCTCAAAGAACCTCATGAAAAAATACGGTATTCCCACTGCAAAATATGAGGTGTTTGATAATCCCGAAAAGGCAATTGAATATGTCAAAGCCGAAAACACCGTCCCCGTTGTTGTTAAAGCGGACGGTCTTGCGCTCGGCAAGGGCGTAATCATTGCTCAGACAATTGACGACGCGGTTAGCGCGATAAAGTCCATCATGGAGGATAAGCAGTTCGGTGATTCCGGCAACAATATTGTAATTGAGGAATTCCTTACGGGTCCCGAGGTTTCCGTGCTTGCCTTCACGGACGGCAAGTGCGTAAAGCCGATGGTAAGCTCAAAAGACCACAAAAGAGCTTATGACAATGATGAAGGTCTTAACACGGGCGGTATGGGAACGATAAGCCCGAATCCTTACTATACAGACAAGCTTGCGGCGGAGTGCATGGAAACAATCTTCCGTCCCACAATTGAGGCTATGAATAAAGAGGGCAGACCCTTTAAGGGTTGTCTGTACTTCGGACTTATGATGACTCCCGACGGTCCCAAGGTAATTGAGTACAACGCTCGCTTCGGCGACCCCGAAGCTCAGGTAGTGCTTCCCAGACTTAAAACGGATTTGGTTGACATCTGCGAAGCCGTAATTGACGAAAAGCTTTCCGACCTTGATATCGAGTGGTACGACGGCGCTGCGGCTTGCGTAGTAATGGCAAGCGGCGGATACCCTGTTTCTTATAAAAAGGGTATTGAAATGTCAGGCCTTGATGAAAACGGCGGCGTTGACGGCGCAATTGTGTACCATGCGGGCACAAAGTACGAAAACGGAAAATTTTACACCAACGGCGGCAGAGTTTTGGGTGTTACCGCAAAAGCCGATACACTTGAAGAAGCCCTGGATAAGGCGTACTCCGCTGTCAGGAAAATCAGCTTTGACGGCGCGCATTACCGCACGGATATAGGCAGGACAAAATAAAATATTTCCAAAACAAAAGTTTAGGGATTGGCTCATTAAAACTGAACCAATCCCTTTTATTATCATCACAAAATTACGAAGCGTTTTTAATCTGCAAGCGCAGTCTGTCTGAAATCATGGCAATAAATTCACTGTTAGTGGGCTTGCCTCTGTCATTGTGAATGGTGTAGCCAAAATATGAGTTCAGCACATCAATATCGCCTCTGTCCCAGGCAACCTCGATGGCGTGTCTTATAGCTCTTTCAACCCTTGAAGAAGTGGTATTGTACTTCTTGGCAACGGAAGGGTAAAGCTGTTTAGTAACCGCGTTAATAATTTCGGGCTTTTCGACCGACATAATAATCGAATCACGCAAATAATGATAACCCTTAATGTGCGCGGGAACGCCGATTTCATGCAGGATTTCGGTAACCTTAAGCTCAATTCCGAACGCGTCAAAGCTAATAGGGGCTTTAAGTCTTACGTCGTTTTTCTTCATAAGCAGAGAAATATTTTCACAAAGCTGTCCAACGTCATATGGCTTAAGCACAAAATAACTTGCGCCGCCGCTCATGACCTCACGTTCAAGCACAGAGCTGTGAAAGGTTGAAAACACAATAAAAAGCGGTTGCTTTACGTTTTGCCTTTTAACGCTGCGCATCACGCTTATCGCGTCAAGCCGCGTCATAAACGCGTCCATAATCACAACGTCCGGGCTTTCGCGCGTAATTCTGCCGCACAGCTCCTCGCCGTCCTTTACGCAAAATTCGACATCCAGGTTAAAATCCTGAAATACTTTCAAATCCTTCTGTAAGAACTCGGCGGCGTTTTCGGTAATAATAATTTTTGTAATATTGTCCATGTCGGTATCTCCCATCAATTTATTGATTTGATATAATAATACCATAAAATGGTAAACTTGGCAATACCCACCATAGAAATTTTTGCGAAAAATTTTTATCCTTTTTTGTGAATATTTATGACTCATGACATCAAACAACAATATATTGTGCTATTCTTTATATTTCGACACCATATTTTGTATTAGCACTCCATAACCTTCATTTGGCTTGTTCATGAACACATGTGTTACCGCTCCCACAATTTTACCGTTCTGTATAACGGGGCTTCCGCTCATGCCCTGAACGATACCGCCGCATTTTTTAATCAGTTCGCTATCTGTAACCTTTATTACAAAATTTTCGTTTGAATCGTTATCGCGGTTTAAAATCCCGGTTATTTCCGCGCCGTAGCTTTTCACGCCTCCGCAATCAACGGTGGTGTATATTTCCGCCTTTCCCGTGTGAATTTCGCTGTTGTCCGCAAGCTCAAGCTTTTTGCCGTGCTCAAAGTCCTTGCTTGACAATGTGCCGAAAACGCCGTTCTCTGTATTTTTTATCAGGCTGCCGAGCTTGCTGTCGGTAAAATAACCGTTTATGCTGCCGGGATTTCCCTCAACGCTCTTTGAAACCGAGCTTATATTTGCTTTTAATACCTCGGCCGAGCCTAAGGGCAGAAGTGCGGAGGTTTCATTGTCGCATATTCCGTGGCCGAGCGCGGCAAAATAATTTTGACTGCTGTCATAATAAGTCACCGTGCCTATTCCCGCGCAGCTGTCCTTCACCCAGGCTCCGAGCAAAAACGCTCCCGCGGTGTTTTTCACCGGCGTAATTTCTTTTGTAATGCTTTTGCCCGAGCGTTCTACTTCAAGCTTAAGCTTACCGCCGCGGCTTTTTGAGGCTGCGTTTTGCAGCTCTTCGTTTGAATTCACCTTAATTCCGTTCACGGATTTAATAACGTCGTTAACCTTAAGCCCTGCCTGTTTTGAAGGACAAACGTAGCCTTTGCCGTCAAAAAAAGGTTCAAGCTCAACAATTATAACGCCGTCGTTGTAAAACCGCACTCCAAACGGCTGACCGCCCGGATAAACGCTTCGGGAGCTTACATGAGAAGCCGCAAAAGCGCTTGCGGATGATGATATCATAAACGCGGACAACAAAATAACGCTGAATTTTTTAAATTTTTTCAAAAAATCA
>DOUO01000097.1 GCA_003520555.1 Oscillospiraceae bacterium | reverse complement strand
CGCCCCATTACTTTTCGCTTAACGAACAGGAGCTTTTAAAACGCGACGCGGACTTCAGAATGAATCCGCCGCTGCGAACCGCCGCGGACGTTCAGGCAATAATTTCGGGCTTGCAGGACGGCACGCTTGACGCAATCGCCACCGACCACGCGCCGCATACTCCGGAGGAAAAGTCGGATTTTGTATCCGCTCCCAACGGCTCAATCGGCATGGAAACCTCATTCGCGGTCGCATACACTTACCTTGTAAAAGCAGGTCTGCTTACATTAAGCGGTCTGATTGAAAAAATGAGCGTTAACCCTTCAAAAATTCTCGGAATCAACGCCGGCACGCTCAGCTGCGGCGCTCCTGCCGATATAGCGCTGATTGATTTAAACAGGCAGTGGACGGTTGACGTAAACAAGCTTCACGGCAAAAGCAAAAACACCCCGTTTAAGGGCAAAACCCTTACGGGCAAGGTAAAAATGACTTTGCTTGACGGCAAAATTGTATTTGAAGACAAATAATTTTCACGGGAGACCCGGCGGTCTCCCTAAGCTATGTATAATTGGGTAAAAAGAAGGAGTGAAGTGCCATGGCACAAAAAGGTAATCTTCTGTCCGTAAGACAGGACATAAGGGTGGTTGACGCAACCATCCGCGACGGCGGACTGTGCAACGATTTCCGCTTTGACGACAGCTTTGTAGCGGATTTGTACAAGGCAAACCTCAAGGCAGGCGTCGACTACATGGAGTTCGGATACAAGGCGTCAAAGGAAATTTTTGACGAGGATGACTTCGGAAAGTGGAAATTCTGCAACGACGACGACATCCGCGCGATTGTGGGCGAAAACAACACCAAGATGAAAATCGCGGTAATGGCAGACGTAGGCAGAACGGATTTTGAAACCGACATAATTCCCAAATCCGAAAGCCCCATTGACCTTATAAGAATAGCCACGTACATCAACACAATTCCCGCCGCTGTTGAAATGATTGAGTACTGCGCGAAGCAGGGCTACGAAACCACAATCAACATCATGGCAATTTCAAAGGCAAGAACAGAGGACTTAAGAACAGCGCTTGAAATTTTAGGACAAACTCCCGTTTCGTGCTTTTACATTGTGGACAGCTACGGTTCTCTTTACCCCGAAGAAGCGCGCCGTTTCGCGGAGATGTACGGCGAAATCGCGGAAACCTACGGCAAGCTTACGGGCATACACGCTCACAACAACCAACAACTGGCGTTCGCAAATACCATCGACGCTATGGCGTACGGCGCAAGCTACCTTGACGCGACCGTTGACGGTATGGGACGCGGAGCCGGCAACTGCTCGCTTGAGCTTCTGCTGGGCTTCCTTAAGAACCCGAAGTACAAGGTAAATCCCATAATCCGCTTCATTCAAAACCATATGAACAGCCTTCGCGAACAGGGCGTAAAATGGGGCTATGACATTCCCTATATGCTCACCGGACAGTACAACACTCATCCGCGCCCGGCTATTCAGTTTGTTAACGAAAACAGAAACGACTATTACAAGTTCGCAAACGACCTTTATGATATAATCAATTCATAATTTGATATACAGTTAATTTAACGGAGGATGAATAATGGCATTTGACAGATTAATTGAGAGCATTGTAAAAACTCAAAACCCGACCGTGGCAGGTCTTGACCCGAAGCTTGACTATGTTCCCGCCTCAATCAAAAACGCCTGCTTTGAAAAGTACGGCAAAACCCTTGAGGGCGCGGCGGCTGCTCTGTTTGAATTCAACAAAGCTATCATCGACAATATTTACGACATTGTTCCGGCAATCAAGCCGCAGGCGGCATATTATGAAATGTACGGCTGGCAGGGCGTAAAGGCTCTTTGCGACACAATTGCCTACGCAAAATCGAAGGGCATGTTTGTCATCACCGACGGCAAGCGCAACGACATCGGCACCACCATGGAAGCTTACGCGACCGCTCACCTCGGCGCAACAGACGTTGCCGGCGAAGCGGTTGAAGCCTTCGGCGCGGACGCTCTTACCGTAAACGGCTACCTCGGCACCGACGGAATCAAGCCTCTTGCGGAAATCTGCGACAAAAAGGACAAGGGTATTTTTGTGCTTGTTAAAACCTCAAATCCAAGCTCGGGCGAGCTTCAGGACATGAAGCTTGAAAACGGAAACACCGTTTACGCTCAAATGGGCAGCATGTGCGAAGGCTGGGGAAAAGACCTCATGGGCAAATACGGTTATTCCGGCGTAGGAGCTGTTGTAGGCGCGACTTATCCCGAACAGCTTGCCGAAATGAGAGCAAAGGCCGAACACACCTTCTTCCTTGTTCCCGGCTACGGCGCTCAGGGCGGCGGCGCTCAGGACGCGAAGAACGCCTTTGACGGCAGAGGTCTGGGCGCAATCATCAATTCAAGCCGAGGAATTATGTGCGCGTGGAAAAAGCAGGGACTTACCGAGGACGATTTCGCGCGCGCCGCAAGAACCGAAGCGCTCAGAATGAAAGAGGATATTCTCGGCACAATTGGTGAAATTACATTATAATTTTAAATTTACAGCCCTGTTTGTGCGGTATATTGTTAAACTTTTAACTAAATATATACCATATTATTGACATTGCTTTATAAAGGGCGTATAATCGTAAAGTAAAAATGGGGCAACTTGGGTTATCCCACAGTTAGCCAATACTAATAAAAAGGGAGTTTTTAAGACATGGCAAGAGTTTATAATTTTTCCGCAGGTCCGTCAATGCTGCCCGAACCTGTGCTTAAAAAAGCAGCGGCTGAAATGCTTGATTACGAGGGCACAGGCCAGAGCGTAATGGAAATGTCGCACCGCAGCAAGGCTTTCGACAAAATCATCAAGGATGCCGAGGCGCTTCTCAGGGAAGTAATGAATATCCCCGACAACTACAAGGTTCTTTTCCTTCAGGGCGGCGGCTCAACCCAGTTCGCTATGGTTGCGCTCAACTTCATGAATAAGAACAACAAGGCCGACTACATCGTTACAGGTCAGTGGGCAAAGAAGGCTTTGCAGGAGGCTCAGCGTTACGGCGACGCCGTTGCGGTTGCTTCTTCGGCTGACAAAACCTTTACTTACATTCCCAAGACAGACAAGTCAATGTTCCGCAAGGACGCCGACTATGTATACATCTGCCTTAACAACACAATTTACGGTACTGTTTATCATGAGCTTCCCGACACAGGCGACATTCCGCTTATCGCGGATATCTCATCCTGCATTGTTTCCGAACCCCTGGATGTTTCCAAATTCGGAATGCTCTTTGCCGGCGCTCAGAAAAACATGTCGGGCGCGGGCGTTACAATCGCAATCGTTCGTGAGGACTTAATCGGCAACGCTATGGACATCACTCCTACAATGCTCAACTACAAAACTCACGCCGACGCCGGTTCACTTTACAACACACCGCCCTGCTACGCGATTTATGTTGCAAAGCTCGTTCTTGAGTGGATTAAGAACGAAGTCGGCGGACTTGAAAAGATGAAGGAGCTCAACGAAAAGAAGGCAAAGCTTCTTTACGACTTCCTCGACAGCTCAGAACTGTTCAAGGGCACCGTTGTTCCCGAAGACCGTTCGCTTATGAACGTTCCCTTTGTTACCGGCGACTCCGACCTTGACGCCAAGTTTGTTAAGGAAAGCACCGAAGCAGGTCTTGTAAACCTTAAGGGACACCGCACCGTAGGCGGCATGAGAGCTTCAATCTACAACGCTATGCCTTACGAGGGCGTAGTTGCTCTGGTTGACTTCATGAAGAAGTTTGAAGCCGAAAACAAGTAATTTAATAAACAACAGGGCGGCTTAAGCGGCCGCCCGAATTTAATGAAAAGGTGATTATAATGTACAATGTACTTACTTTAAATAAAATTGCCGCAGTAGGCACAAGCCGCCTCGGAGCGGACTACACCTGCGGCGACGACGTTCAAAATCCCGACGCAATCCTTGTTCGTTCAGCCGCTATGCACGACATGGAGTTCGGCGAAAACCTCCTCGCAATCGCAAGAGCCGGCGCGGGCACAAACAATATCCCCAAGGATAAGTGCGCCGAGCAGGGTATCGTGGTATTCAACACTCCCGGCGCGAACGCAAACGCCGTTAAGGAGCTTGTTTTGGCAGGTCTTTTCCTTTCTTCAAGAAAGATTGTCGAAGGTATCGACTGGGCAAAAACCCTTAAGGGTACCGGCGACGAAATGGGCAAAAAGGTTGAAAAGGGCAAAAGCCAGTTCGTAGGTCCCGAAATCACAGGCAAAACTCTCGGCGTAATCGGACTCGGCGCAATCGGCATTTTGGTTGCCAACGCCGCCGTTGCGATCGGAATGAACGTAATCGGCTTTGACCCCTTCCTCAGCGAGGCAAACAAGGCTAAGCTCGATTCCGCTGTTGAAATTAAAAACAGCAACGAAGAGGTTATGGTAAACTGCGATTATCTTTCCGTTCATGTTCCGCTTACAGACGGCACAAAGAATCTTGTAGACGCCGACATGATTGCAAAGATGAAGGACGGCGTTCGCATCCTTAACTACAGCCGCGACGGTCTTGTAAACACCGACGCTGTTCTTGAAGCTCTTAAGAGCGGCAAGGTTGCAAAATACGTTACGGACTTCGGCAACGATAAAATTTTGGGCGAGGAAGGCGTTATTGTAATTCCTCACCTCGGCGCTTCAACTCCCGAAAGCGAGGATAACTGCGCGGTTATGGCGTGCAATCAGGTTAAGGATTACATCGAAAACGGCAACATCGTTAACTCCGTAAACTATCCCTGCCTCAGCCTTGAGCGCGCTCAGGGCACAAAGCGCGTTTGCGTACTCAGCAAAAATGTTGAGGATATCTCAAAGGCGGTTCTTGCCGAGGTTTCGGGCGTTGCAGGCAGCGCTTCGAAGGCTCGCGGCGACTACGCTTACACAATCGTTGACGTCACAGGCGACGCCGACGCTGAAAAAATCGGCGCAATCGACGGTGTAATCAAAGTAAGAGTACTCGGCTGATTAAATTATATTATTTAATAATCAATTCACGCTCCGGCTCCGTTTTGGCAGCCGGAGCGTTTTAACATTTCAACATTAATAAATTGCGTCGTCACACTTTGTTTATTTTATCTAAATTCAAAGCGAATTTTTTGGCATAAAGGAAGCTTGATTTTTCTTTTATAGAAAAATAGCCATGGTGCGATAAATTATAATATATATGTATAGTTATCTTATTTTTATAATAAGGAGGAGTATCATGGCACAATTCAAGAAGATTCTTGCTCTGTTTTTGGCGGTTTGCGTGCTGGCTGCTGTCGGCGCTGTTTCAGTTACCGCCGCAACCGCAGACAAGGAAGCCGAGCCTGTTTCCGCCGGCGGAATCACGGTTCACATCTACAGTGAGGAAGGCGCCCCCAATCTTTATTACTGGAACAGCCTGCCTCAGAACATCACTACCACTTATCCGGGTCCCAAAATGACTGCCGAGGGAAATAACTTTTACAAGTATTCCTTTTCCAACGTCACAAAAATCAACCTGATGACCGTGACAAACGGCAAGCAGGGCGAGGAGCTCACCCGTGAAACAGGCGAATGGTGGTACAAAAAGAACAGATGGTACAATCACGATCCCAGCCAGGTTACCGAGTGGGACAGAACAGATTTGCGTGAGGATTCCATTTACTTCATCATCACCACCCGTTTTTACGACGGTGACAAGAAAAACAACGTTCACTGCTGGGACGACGCTCACGCCAACAATCCCGACAGCGACCCCGCATGGCGCGGTGATTTTAAGGGCTTGATTCAAAAGCTCGACTACATCAAGGCGCTTGGCTTCTCCGCAATTTGGATTACTCCCGTTGTTGAAAACGCGTCGGGCTATGACTATCACGGCTATCACGCGCTTGACTTCAGCAAGGTTGACCCGCGTTATGAATCCTCCGGCGCGTCCTATCAGGAGCTTATTGACGCCGCGCACGAAAAGGACATGAAGATTATCCAGGACGTTGTATGGAACCATACCGGCAACTGGGGCGAAAATTTCCTGTGTCCGATTTTCAAAAAGAATTACAACAAAGACCTTGCGACTGCCGACTGCATGGAAATTATCCCCGGCAGTGAAATGGCAAAGGGTTATCCCAACTACGCCAATCTTCCGGCAGGCGAACAGTTCCAGGCAAGACTGGATGTTATGCAGGCTACAAAAAACAAGAAGTATAACTCCAAAGCTTATTATCACGATCCGGAAAACTCCGGCTGGGGACAGCCGACCGAGCAGACCGGCTCTATTGAGGGTGACTGCCGCGACGTAAATACCGAAAATCAGCCTGTTGCGGACTACATCAACCAGGCGTATCATCAGTATGTTGATATGGGCGTTGACGCTTTCCGTCTTGATACCGAAAAGCACATCAACCGCTGGACGCTGAACAACGCTTACTTCCCGACCTACAAAAACATTCCGAACTTCTTTATCTTCGGCGAGGTTTGCGCCCGTTGGAGTGAATATATCAACGAAGGCGGCGCGTCCGACTCCCCGTGGTTCTATACCTGGAAGGAGACCGACAGCAAGTGGCTGAACAACTGGAGCTCCGCTCCCTCCACCGACTCGTCGCATAACGGACCCAATATTTCCAAGTCCATGGCGCACTACACCCAGTATCAAACCAAGTCGGTTCCCGTTACCAGCTCCAACGCTACGCTCAACGGAATTAATTATCATACGCCCGACTATTCCAAGTCAAACGGCACCGGCGTTATCGACTTTACCATGCACTGGAATTTCGAAAACGCAAGCAAGGCGTATAACACCGCTTTGGGCGAGGATCACGCGTTCAACGATTCCACCTACAACGTTACCTACGTTGACTCCCACGACTACAGCCCCGACTTCTGCCAGAAGGTACGTTACATCGGCGGCGAGCAGGCATGGGCGGAGAACATGGATTTGATGTGGACATTCCGCGGAATTCCCTGTATTTACTACGGCTCCGAAATCGAGTTCCAGAAGGGCTCCGAAATTGACGTCGGACCCAACGCTCCCCTGTCCAAGACAGGCCGCGCGTACCTCGGCGATTACCTTGAAGGCACGGTTAACGCTTCCGACTTCGGCAAATTCACCGCAAGCGGAACGGTAAGCACCACCCTTTCAAAGCCGCTTGCAAAGCATTTGCAGCAGCTCAACCAAATCAGACGCGCTATCCCCGCTCTGCAAAAGGGACAGTATAAGTCTGTAGGCAACATGGCGTTTGTACGCCGTTACACCGCAAGCGGAGTTGACAGCCTTGCCTGCGTAGCAATCTCGGGCGGCGCGACCTTCTCCGGTCTTCCCAACGGCAAGTACATTGACGCTGTTACCGGCGACGTTAAGAATGTTTCCGGCGGTACATTGAGCGTCAGCGGACTCGGCAAGGGCAACATGAGAGTTTATGTATGCTGCGCTTCCGGCTTCAAGGGCATCAGCGGCAAAATCGGTACAAACGGTAATTATCTCAAATAAAATAAACAAAAATATTAAAG
>DOUO01000123.1 GCA_003520555.1 Oscillospiraceae bacterium | reverse complement strand
GCGTTGTCGTCCTCGGAATCCGTCAGGATTCCTGCGTCCTCCGCCTTGTTCTGCGGAATTTTCCATTGACATCTGTTTTAAAGTCTTTTATCAGAGAATAGTATAAGTAATAAAAACGTGACGGCATTTCGGCAAAAAAAGGGCGGCTCGCCGAGCCGCCCGCAAAGCTTAAATATTATCAAACAATAATTTCGCCGTCAACCGTGCCGGCAAGACCTGCCGCGTTTGATTCGTCGGTGTCAATGTGCATAGCCGGAGCGTACTTGGGGCTTACGCGGACAACAACGTCGCCGAAAACGGTTTCTCTGCCTGTGCCCTCGCCAACCTTAACGGAAACAATCTGCTGATCCTTAAAGCCGTTTTCCTCGGCAGTCTTGGGGTCAAAGTGAATGTGTCTTTTAGCGGCAATAACGCCCTGAGCGATCTCAACCTCACCCTTGGGACCTACAAGCTTGCAGCCGGGTGTGCCTTCAACCTTGCCCGATTCCCTGATGGGAGCGACCAAGCCCAGCTTTCTTGCGTCTGTAAGGCTTATTTCTACCTGATCCTCGGGTCTTTCGGGACCGAGAATCGACATGGTCATTTCGCCTCTGGGTCCTACAACCGTAACCTTTTCGGCGCAGGCAAACTGACCGGGCTGCGAAAGATCCTTTTTGTTTGTAAGCTGATAATCCTTGCCGTAAAGAACGTCAAGCGTTTCTCTGCAAACATGAATATGATGAGCAGAGGTTTCTACCATAATTTTCATAATGTTCAACCACCATTCATAATTTTTCCGTTGTCACGGATATGTTAATACTATTTTACTACGAATAATTAATATTTTCAACCGTATAAAAGAAATTTGTTGTTTTTGAGGGATAAAAATGTACCGTAATTGGGAAGAGCTTACCGCGGCGTGCATCGCCTGCCGAAACTGCGGACTTTGCAAAACCCGTCACAACGTTGTTGTGGGCGTGGGCAACGCGCAGGCAGAGGTTATGTTCATCGGCGAAGGCCCGGGTGAAAACGAGGATTTGCAGGGCGAACCGTTTGTGGGCAAGGCGGGAATTTTGCTTGACAAAATGCTTTGCGCCGTTGATTTGGACAGAAACTCAAACATCTACATCGCCAATATTGTAAAATGCCGTCCGCCGCATAACCGCGACCCCAAGCCCGAGGAGCAGGACTGCTGCATAAACTGGCTGAGAAACCAGGCGGCGCTTATCCGCCCGAAAATCATCGTGTGCCTCGGCAGAATCGCCGCTTGCCGCATTATTAAGCCGGATTTTAAAATCACGCGCGAACACGGCAAATGGTTTAACAAAAACGGCGTGCTGATGTGCGCGATGCTCCACCCTGCCGCCGTACTGCGCGATCCGCGCCGCAAGGCCGAAGCCTTTGCCGACTTTCTGGAGCTGCGCGAAAAAATCAAGACCGTGTGCGAACACACCTACAAATAATTCACGGAGGAAAGCATGAGCCTGGTTGAATTTAAAAACGTATATAAACGCTACAAAATGGGCGAAGTTACAATAAACGCCGTGGACGGCATTTCGTTTGAAATCGCCGAAGGCGAATTTGCCGTTGTTGTCGGCGCTTCGGGCGCCGGCAAAACCACGGTTCTCAATATCCTGGGAGGAATGGACAGCGCCTCCGAGGGCGAAATCATTGTGCGCGGAAACGACATCAGCCGTTATACCGACAAACAGCTCATTGATTACCGCCGTTTTGACATAGGTTTTGTTTTTCAGTTTTACAATCTGGTTCAAAACCTTACGGCAAAGGAAAACGTTGAGCTTGCAACCCAAATCTGTCAAAATCCCGTTGAAAGCGAAGCGGCGCTTGAAAGCGTCGGGCTTCTTGAGCGAAAGGATAATTTTCCTGCGCAGCTTTCCGGCGGCGAACAGCAGCGCGTTTCAATTGCGCGCGCGCTTGCCAAACGCCCGGGGCTTTTGCTGTGCGACGAGCCCACCGGCGCGCTTGATTACAACACCGGCAGGCAAATTCTGAAGCTTTTGCAGGAAACCTGCCGCCGCGAAAAAATGACGGTGGTGCTCATCACCCACAACGGCGCAATCACCCCCATGGCAGACCATGTTATCGAGATGAAAAGCGGAAAAATCGTTCGCGACGAATACAACCGAAGCCCGAAATCCATCGACGAAATCGAATGGTAAGCTTATTACACCGCGATTGTTTTCCGCGCGCGTAAAACGTGTAAAAAAGGAAAGGAGGTAACCGTGAAGCAGGCGCTTATTAAAAATACGTTTCGTGAAATCAGCAACAGCAAGGCGAGGTTTATTTCAATCATGGCAATAATCGCGCTGGGCGTGGGTTTTTTTGCGGGAATAAAGGCAACAAGCCCGTCCATGTATCACCTTGCCGAAACCTATTACGCCGGGCAAAAGCTCATGGATTACCGCGTCCTTTCCACCGCGGGCTTTTCCGAAAAGGATGTTGAAGAGGTCGCTGAGCTGGACGGTGTTTCGGCGGTAATGCCCTCGTATTTTTGCGACGTAACCCGTAAATCAAGCGAGGGCGGTCAGCTTATTCACCTGATTGCGCTTCCAAAAAGCTACGGGAAAAATCCCGAGCTTAACTCAATTGTGCTCACGGAAGGAAAGCTCCCCGAAAAAACAGGCGAAATCTTAACCGAAGGCGTCGGCTTCGGCAAATCCGCGCACGAAATCGGCGAAACCGTAAACCTTTCGGAGTACTCGGGCGACCAAAAGACCGCCGAGCTTCTGAAGGGGCTTAAATATAAGGTTGTCGGCAAGGCTCAGTCGCCGCTGTACATCTCTTATCAGCGCGGAAGCAGCGGTATCGGCGACGGAAATATTGACGAATATATGTATTTAAGCGCCGATAATTTTAAAACCGAACGTTATACGGAGCTATATATAAAAGCCGGTTTTTCGGACAAATACTCTCCTTTCTCCGACGAATACGAGGCAAAGCTCGACGAGCTTAAAAACAAAATCGAAGCGCTCGGAAAGGCGCGCTCAAAATCGTTTAAGGCGGAGGTTATTAACGAGGCGCGGCAAAAGCTTGAAAAGTCGAAAGCCGAATACAAAACGCAGAGGGCGCAGGCGGAAAAAAAGCTTGCCGACGCCAAAAAGGAGATAGACGCAGCCCGCGCACGGTATGAAAGCGAAACCGCCGAATCGGCGCAAAAGCTCAGCGACGCCAAACAGCAGCTTGACAGCGGACAGGCACGGCTTGACAGCTCGAAGCGGGAAGCCCGCCGTCAGACCGAAGAAGCCGAAAACCGGCTTAATTCGGGACAGGCTCAGCTTGACGCCGCGCAAGACCTGCTTGAACAGGGCAAAGCGGAGGCGGAGCAAAAAATAAGCGAACAGCCGTCCGCTCTTGCGGACAGCGCGCGTGCAATCGCGGACGCGCGGCTCGGCGCGGGGCAGGCACAGCTTGAAGCCGGAAAAGCCGCGCTTGAACAGGGCAGAGCGCTGCTTGAAAGTCAAAAGGGGCTTGCGGAGTACGAGCTTGACAACGCTCAAAATCAGCTTGATTCCGCGCGCGGTCAGTATGAAAGCGGCGTTAAGGAATTCGACGAAAAAACACGCGAACCGCTTTCGGAGCTTGAAGCAGGCGAAGCCGAATACGAAAAAAGCAAAAAGGCGGCTGAGGAAAAGTTTGCCGAAGCGGAAAAAAAGCTTGCCCGGGGCGAAAAAAACCTAAAGGAAACCGAGGAAAAAATCAACAAAGCGGAAAACCCCGTGTGGTACGTCAACACCCGTGACGACAACCCCGGCTACACCACCTTTACGCAAAACGCGGACAGACTTGACGCGGTAGCTTCCGTGTTTCCGCTGTTTTTCCTGCTTGTGGCGATTTTGGTCTGCGTAACCACCATGACGCGTCTTATTGAGGAAAAACGCACGGAAATAGCGACCTTCAAGGCGCTTGGCTACGGCAACCGGAGCATTGTCTTAAAGTTTGTAATCTACTCAATGACAGCCGGCGTTTCGGGCAGTATAATCGGCACGGCAATAGGGGTTATGACGCTTCCGTTTATCATTTACAACGCCTATAAAATAATGTATTACATCGGCGACATAGCCCTTGTGCTCAATTTTCCCATCATCATTCTGGGTATTCTCGCTGCAATACTGACCACAACCGCGGTTTCGGTTATCGTGTGTGAAAAATCCCTCCGCGTCAAGCCTGCGCAGGCAATGCGCCCGAAAGCGCCCAAGGCAGGCAAGCGCATTTTGCTTGAAAGATTCTCCGTGCTGTGGAAGCGAATGGGCTTTACCGCAAAGCTCACCGCGCGCAACCTGTTCCGTTACAAGGCAAGGCTTTGTATGACGGTAATCGGCGTTGCCGGCTGTACCGCGCTTATTGTCGCGGCGTTCGGACTTTTAAACAGCTTTGACCCCCTTACGGAAATTCAGTTCGGCGAGGTTTTTCGCTACGACGTCGCGGTTGTGCCGAAAAAACCCGGAAACGAAAAAGAGCTTGATTATCTTAAGCGGCTTGCCGAAAAATCCGGCAACGCGAAAAAATCAATGCTTTGCATGCAGGAAAGCATAACCGTTGAACACAATAAAACACAGCTTGACTCCCCCTTAACTCTCAGCGTTTTTTCGGACGCGCAAAACTTGGGCGACATGGTTATGCTCCGCGAACGCGCGGGGCACAGGCGGCTGACGCTTGACGACAACGGAGTTGCGGTAAACGAAAAATACGCTTCCGTAAATAAGCTCAGGGAAGGCGACGCAATAAAAATAATCACCGGGGCAGGTTCGGCGGAGGTCAAAATTACGGGAATATACGAACAGTATATAAACAATTACATGTACATGACTCCCGCGCTTTATCAAAAGCTGTTTTCAAAGCAGCCCTCTTACAACCTGCTGTGCGCTTCCCTTGAGGAAACCAAGGGCGAACGCGCCGACAGCTTCAGCTCGCTGATGCTCGGCGACAAGCGCGTAGTCGCCGTCACCTTCATGGCGGAAAAAATAACCGAATTCAAAAACATGCTCAATTCGCTGAACATGGTGGTCGTCGTAATGATTGTCTGCGCTGCCGCGCTGGCGTTTGTGGTGCTTTATAATTTGACAAACATCAACATTGCCGAACGCGTGCGCGAAATTGCCACCTTTAAGGTGCTGGGCTTTTATAACCGCGAAACCTCGTCGTTTATTTACAGGGAAAACATCATCCTGACAATCCTCGGCATCGCCGCCGGGCTTGGACTCGGCGTGCTGCTCACCGGGTTCATTGTGACAACGGTTGAGGTAGACAACGTAATGTTCGGGCGTGAAATTTACTTCACCTCTTATCTTTTCGCCGCGGGGCTGACAATGCTGTTCTCGCTTGCCGTTAACGCCGCAATGAGCTTTAAAATCAAGGCAGTTAACATGGTTGAAAGCCTTAAAAGCGTTGAATGATTTTAAACGTATGAATTCAGTGTCCGTTACGCGCGACAATAAAAAGATAATAACTGAATTAAAGTATTGATTGAACGCAAGAGTTGTGGTATAATACTATAGAATGGGTAAAAAATCCGTGAAAGGACAGTTTTTAATGATAAAGGCAAACAAGTACCGCACGGTAAGCTGCGGTGAATTAAGAGAAGAAAATATAGGCCAGCAGGTAAGGATTGCCGGCTGGGTGGAAAATATCCGCGACCACGGCGGCGTAATGTTTTTGGACATCCGCGACCAGTACGGCGTTTTGCAGGTTGTTGTTCACAACGACGAACTGCTTAAAAATATAAACAAAGAGTGCACGGTTACATTAAGCGGCGAGGTTGTTAAGCGTGACGAGGACACAATCAATAAGAAAATCGCCACGGGCTTTGTCGAGGTTCACACCGAGGACATTCAGGTTTTGGGCAAGTGCAAAAACGTGCTTCCGTTTGAGGTTCCCTCATCAACCAACACCGGCGAGGACGTAAGACTTAAGTACCGCTTTCTTGACCTCAGAAACCCAAAGGTTCACAATAATATACTGCTTCGTTCAAAAATCGTTTCCTTCCTCAGAAGCAAGATGGAGGAAATGGGCTTTGTTGAAATCAATACGCCTATTTTGTCATCCTCATCGCCCGAGGGCGCGCGCGACTACCTTATCCCGAGCCGCAAGCACAAGGGCAAGTTTTACGCTCTGCCGCAGGCTCCGCAGATTTTCAAACAGCTTTTGATGGTCAGCGGCTTTGACAAATATTTCCAAATCGCTCCCTGCTTCCGCGACGAGGACGCTCGAGCCGACCGTTCGCCCGGCGAGTTTTATCAGCTTGACTTTGAAATGGCGTTCGCGACTCAGGAGGACGTTTTTGACGTTGCGGAGGAAGTGCTTTACGAAACCTTTAAGAAATTCGGCAACTCAAAGGCTGTCAGCAAGCCGCCGTTTAAGCGTATTCCCTTCGCGGAGGCAATGCTTAAATACGGCACCGACAAGCCCGACCTCAGAAATCCGCTTGAAATCAAGGAAATCAGCGACATGTTTGTCGAAACCGACTTTGCGCCCTTCCGCAAAAAATGCGTGCGTTCAATCAACGTTCCCGGCGCGGCGGCACAAAGCAAAAAGTGGTTCAAGCGCATGGAAGAATTCGCGCTGTCAATCGGCATGAAGGGCTTGGGCTATGTAAAGGTAAACGACGATTTAACCTTTGACGGTCCCATTGACAAGTTCTTAAAGCCCGGCGACCGCGAGGAATTAATCAGCCGCAATATGTCAAAGGCAGGCGACGTTATTTATTTCATTGCCGACACTGCCGTTGAAGCTCCCAAGCTTGCGGGACAAATCCGCACCGAGGTCGCAAACCGTCTGAAGCTTATTGACGAAAGCAGGTTTGAGCTTTGCTTCATCGTTGACTTCCCGATGTATGAACGCGACGACGACGGAAAGGTTATCTTTACTCACAACCCGTTTTCAATGCCGCAGGGCGGTCTTGACGCGCTTCTCAACAAGGATCCCGAGGAAATTCTGGCGTATCAGTACGACATCGTATGCAACGGCGTAGAGCTTTCCTCAGGCGCGGTTCGTAACCATGATATCGAAATCATGAAAAAAGCGTTTGAAATCGCCGGCTATTCCGAGGACGACCTCAAGGCAAAATTCAGCGCGCTTTACAACGCGTTCCAGTACGGCGCTCCGCCT
>DOUO01000115.1 GCA_003520555.1 Oscillospiraceae bacterium | reverse complement strand
ATCATTTCCTGCTTTTCAAACTGGTGAATTCTGTAAACGCCGCGTTCCTCAATGCCGTGCGCTCCTTTTTCCTTGCGGAAACAGGGAGAATAGCTTGTGAGGGTGTAAGGAAGGTCGGCTTCCTTATTGATTGTGTCAATAAACTTGCCAATCATTGAATGTTCGCTTGTGCCTATTAAGTAAAGGTCTTCCCCTTCAATCTTGTACATCATTGAATCCATTTCGGCAAAGCTCATTACGCCCGTAACAACGTTGCTTCTGATCATGAAGGGAGGAACGCAGTAAGTAAAGCCGCGGTCAATCATAAAATCACGCGCGTAGGCAATAACCGCGCTGTGAAGTCTTGCGATGTCGCCCATAAGATAATAAAATCCGTTGCCTGCCACCTTGCGTGCCGAGTCAAGGTCAATACCGTTCAGCTTTTCCATGATATCGGTATGATAAGGAACTTCAAAATCAGGCACAGCGGGTTCGCCGAAGCGTTCGATTTCAACGTTTTGCGTGTCGTCCTTACCGATTGGCACCGACGGGTCGATAATTTGAGGAATCTGCATCATGATTTCCGTAACCTGAGAATTAAGCTCGCCTTCCTGAGCTTCAAGCTCCTCAAGCTGCTTTGCCTGTTTGGTAACTTCATCTTTAAGAGCCATGCCCTCTTCCCTTTTACCCTGAGCCATAAGCATGCCGATTTGCTTGGAAATCTTGTTACGGTTTGCTCTGAGGTCGTCAGCCTGCTGCTTAACGGCTCTGTTTTTCGCGTCAAGCTCAATTACCTTATCAACAAGCTCCAGCTTGTGCTCCTGAAACTTCTTTTTTATATTTTCCTTAACCGCGTCGGGATTTTCTCTTAAAAATTTAATATCAATCATCTTTATTTCTCCTTTAATGTTTCACGTGAAACCTATTTTAATTTATTTGAAAGCTCGGTAAGCTCCTCGTCGGAGTAGAACTCGATTTGAAGCACTCCGCCCTGCTTGCCTTTGTTTTTTGTAATGTTAATTTTTCTGCCCAGAGCCTCGTTTAACGCAAGCTCAACCATGCTGTAAAACGAAGGTTTTTTCTCGATTGTTTCCTGTTTCTTTTCCTTTGAGGCGTTTTTGCAAAGCTTTTCAGTTTGTCTTACCGACAAATCCCTGTTAATAATAAGCTGAGCGATTTCAAGCATATCGCCCTCGTTTTCAAGAGTCAGCAGAGCTCTTGCGTGACCCGCGCTGATTTTTCCGTCCTTTAAAAGCTCCTTAACGCTTTCGGGAAGCTTCAAAAGCCTTAGGGCGTTGGCAACAGCGGGACGCGATTTGCCCACAGACCTTGCGACCTCATCCTGAGTAAAGCCGTGCTCGTTCATCAAAACCTCGTAGCCCATGGCTTCCTCAATCACGTTTAAATCCTCGCGCTGCAGGTTTTCAATAAGCGCGAGCTCCATTGTTTCGGCTTCGCTTAATTCACGTATTATAACCGGAACCTCCGTTAACCCCGCCATTCTGCATGCGCGGTAACGCCTTTCGCCGGCTACAATTTCGTATCCGCCGAGTGTGAGCGGTCTGACCAAAATCGGCTGTAAAAGACCGTGTTCGGAAATGCTTTCCGCAAGCTCGCTTAGCGCTTTTTCGTCAAACTCTTTACGTGGCTGACTGCGGTTTGGTTCAATTTCCGATATTTTCAGAGTTACGCCGCTTGTGCTGTCTTCAGAATCGTTTTCAATAAAAATGGCGTTAAGACCCTTGCCGAGTCCGCCGAGTTTTTTTGCCATCAGCGTTTCTCCTTTGCGATTATTTCCTTTGCAAGCTCAGTGTAAGCAACGCTGCCCTTGCAGTTTTTGTCATAATAAATCACGGGCATACCAAAGCTCGGCGCTTCCGAAAGCCTTACTCCGCGTGAGATTACGGTGTGGAACACCTTACCCGGAAAGAATTTTTTAACTTCCTCAACCACCTGCTGAGTAAGATTTAATCTGCCGTCGTACATGGTAAGCAGCACGCCTTCAAGCTCAATTGAGTAATTGTACTGGCGTTTTATTCTGCGCACGGTGCTCATAAGCTGAGACAAGCCTTCAAGCGCGTAATATTCGCACTGAATCGGAACGATAAATGTATCCGCAACGGTCAGTGCGTTTGCGGTGATAAGCCCGAGCGAAGGCGGACAATCAATAATTATGTAGTCATAATACTGCTTGATTGGCAGAATTGAGTTTTTAAGCAAAGCCTCGCGGTGAGATTTGTCGGCAATTTCAAGCTCGGACGCGGCAAGATTTATGCTTGACGGCAGAAGGTGCAAATTTTTGTACGGAGTTGTAATCACACATTCCTCCGCCTTTACGCCGTCAACCAAGATGTTGTAGGTTGAAAGCCCGACCTTGCTTTTGTCAATTGCAACGCCGCTTGTGGCGTTTCCCTGAGGGTCGGCGTCAACAAGCAGAATTTTTTTACCCAATGCTCCCAGACAAGCGGCAAGATTAACGGCGGTGGTTGTTTTACCCACGCCGCCCTTTTGGTTTGAGATTGCAATAATTTTTGCCACTTTCTTCAAATCCTTACATTTTAAATTAATACTTTAATAGTATATCATATTTCAAAGCGTTTTTGAAGTGATTTTACATTATTTTTATATTTATTTTTGTTTCACGTGAAACAAAGCAAAAAGCCGTGTATTTCTACACGGCTTTTCGCAAGGGGTTAGATAAGGAAATGGGTATGAGTGGAATGGATGCATAGCATCCGTTGGAAAGTAAATTAATAATCAATGTTTTTCACGTTGTAATTTGATTACGCGCTATCTTCTTGCTTAATCACCTCTGCCTTGGGAATCCTGATTGTGTATTCGATAAAATCGTTATGTTCTGTTTGTTGTGTCTGAGCGTTGATTCCCGCAAGGCGCATGGTGTTTACAGCCTTATTGATAGTGTTTACAAAAATTCTAAAGTCTTTTATCACCGCTTTACTGTTTCTTCTCTTTGATTGAATCAAAGCAGAATTAATCAGGTTTGTGACAAGCTCCTCGGTTTGTTTTACATTTAAATTACCGGAGATAATTTTGGACAAAGCTTCGCGCCTTACGCTTTCGCTTTCAAGCCGTAAAAGCGCTCTGGCGTGCCGTTCCGAAAGTCCCGCGTTTTCAATCCACTCCTGCTCGTCGGGGCTGAGTCTTAACAGCCTGAGCTTGTTGGCTATGGTGGACTGGGTTTTTCCGAGCTTTCTTGCCGCCTGTTCCTGAGTAAGCCCGTAACGTCGAATTAATCTTGAAATCCCGCGAGCCTCCTCAAAAACACCGAGGTCGGCTCGCTGCAGATTTTCAAGGAGAGCGTATACGGCAGACTCTTTTTCGGAACACTTAACTATAATGCAGGGTACTTTACGCAGTCCCGACATTATCGCGGCGCGAAGTCTTCGCTCGCCCGCGACAAGCTCAAATTCCGCAGAGCTTGCTTTGCGCACCGTTAACGGCTGAAGTATGCCGTTTTCGGCTATTGAACGTGAA
This sequence comes from Oscillospiraceae bacterium, assembly GCA_003520555.1. Classification (GTDB taxonomy): domain Bacteria; phylum Bacillota; class Clostridia; order Oscillospirales; family Acutalibacteraceae; genus Ruminococcoides. The sequence goes on along the minus strand of DOUO01000115.1, from coordinate 8,722 downwards.
AGGGCGCTGAGCTCGTCCTCGGAAAAATGCTTGCGCGGCTGGGCTTTGTTTGGTCTTATTTTTATTACGGGAATATCACAAATTGTGTTTTCACTTTTTACCAAAAAATTCAACCGCATCACCCAATGTATATCCTCAGGGCTTGTCCCTGTGCTATTATGATATCACATAGGCGACGCGGTTTTTGTCAAAGCGTGCGCGATTATTTAATTTTGTTTTGAAGTTTTAGGTTGTATAAAGTCGAATTATAACGGTTTCTTTTTAATCTGTCCGTTGTGCCTCGGATATTTTTCGGGAGTAGGCTGTACTTTTTCAATTTGTACTAATGTTCTTGCTCCGCCGTTCATTGGGAGCTCAAAACCGTGAACAGCCTTGATTTTACCTCCCAAGGTTTGAACAGCGTGATTTGCCTGCGAAATTTCCTGTTCGCTGTCGCCTCCCTTAAACGCAATAAAGCTTCCCGACAGTCTTACAAACGGCATGCAGTATTCGCTTAGTATATTGAGCCTTGCTACGGCGCGCGACACCGCGAAATCATAGCTCTCGCGCAGGTCAATATTCTGACCGTACTCCTCTGCCCTTCCCTGAACAAACTCAGCTTCTAAACCAAGCTGTGAAAGCAGCTCCTTTAAGAACAAAAATCGCTTGTTCAGGCTGTCAAGTAAGGTAAGCTTTATGTCGGGACGTACTATTTTCAACGCGACGCCCGGAAAACCCGCACCCGTGCCTATATCAATTACTTTTGCTCCCTCTTTGTTCAGGGTAAAATAATTAAAGAACGCAAGGCTGTCGGCAAAATGCTTTACAGCCACACCCTCGGGGTCGGTTATGGCGGTCAGATTAATTTTTTCATTCCATTCTGTTAAAAGCTTATAGTAAAGCTCAAACTTAGAATACATTTGAGGCGTTAACTTTAAACTGTAATCCGCAAGAGCTTTTTCAAGTATTTTCTTCATTTTTATCCTCTTTGAGCAGCCAGCCAAATCAGCAGTACGCTGATGTCGGCAGGCGAAACTCCCGAAATTCTTGCCGCCTGACCTATGTTAAGCGGTTTTATTTTATTCAGCTTTTCCTGTGCTTCAAGCCGCAAGCCCGTGATTTCTTTATAGTCAAAGTCTGTGGGCAAAGTTTTAAGCTCAAGCTTTTTTACCTGCTCAACCTGCTTTAACTGTTTTTGAATATATCCTTCATACTTTATTTCAATTTCAATCTGCTCAACAATACTCTGTGGCAAATCCGGAGCGTTTTCATCAAACTGTTTTATGATTGAATAATCAAGCTGAGGTCGCTTCAAAAGGGTATATTCTCTTATTCCTGTTGTAAGCGGAGCTGTTTCACGTGAAACAAGTATGCTGTTCAGCTCGTCTTTCGGAGCAATTGTGGTATTTTTAAGACGTTTTATTTCCGCTTTTTTCTTTTCCTCTTTATCCAAAAATCTTTGGTAGCGTTCTTCGCTTATCAAACCAAGCTCATAACCGATAGGAGTAAGTCTTTCGTCGGCGTTATCCTGTCTTAATACAAGCCGGTATTCACTCCTTGAAGTCATCATACGGTATGGTTCGTTCGCGCCCTTGGTAACAAGGTCGTCAATTAGCGTTCCTATGTAAGAATTTGCTCTTGTCAGCACCATGGGTTCTTTATTCAAAACCTTTAATGCCGCGTTTACACCGGCAACAAAGCCCTGAGCGGCGGCTTCCTCATAGCCTGAGCTTCCGTTAAACTGTCCTGCGCCGAAAAGGCCGGGCAAATCTTTAAACTCAAGCGTCGCGTTCATAGCGGTAGGATCTACGCAGTCGTATTCAATCGCGTAGGCAGGACGCATAATTACGCAGTTTTCCAATCCCTTGATTGTCTTATAAAACTTAAGCTGTACTTCCTCGGGCAAGGAACTGCTCATGCCCTGCAAATACATCTCCTCGGTATTTTCACCGCACGGCTCGATAAAAAGCTGATGTCGCGGCTTGTCCTTGAAACGCATGATTTTATCCTCAAAGCTGGGACAGTAGCGTGGTCCTACTCCCTCAATTTTTCCGGCGTAAAGCGGAGAACGGTGGATATTTTCAAGAATTACCTTCTTTGTATCATCATTTGTCCAGCTTATGTGACAATCCACCTTGTTTTCGCCGAGGTCTTTGGTTTCATATGAAAACGGCTGAGGAGGTTCGTCGCCCTTTTGAACCTCTAACTCGGAAAAATCAATTGAACGGCGCAGCACTCTTGCCGGCGTTCCCGTTTTAAATCTTCTGAGAGGAAGTCCGAGCTTTTTAAGCGATTCGGCAAATTTTGCGGCAGGAAACATTCCGTCGGGTCCGCTTTCGTAGCTTACCTCTCCTACAAATATTTTTCCGCCCAAAAAAGTACCTGTCGCAATAACAACAGTCCTGCAATTATATTCGGCAAGCATTTGAGTTGTAATTTTATATCCGCCTTCAATTGCTTCAATGTCCGTAATTTCAGCCTGTCTGAGCTCAAGATTTTCCTGAAGCTCAAGCTTATGCTTCATTGTGTCTGAGTATTTTCTGCGGTCAATCTGCGCTCTGAGCGAATGAACCGCAGGTCCCTTTCCTCTATTCAGCATACGCGACTGCAAAAAACATTCGTCGGCGGTCTTTCCCATTTCGCCGCCCAAAGCGTCAATTTCCCTCACCAAATGTCCTTTTGCCGTTCCGCCGATTGACGGATTGCAGGGACAGTTGCCCACAGCGTCCATATTAATGGTAAATACAGCTGTCTTACAGCCAAGTCTGGCGGCGGCAAGCGCGGCTTCAATTCCGGCGTGTCCGGCGCCGATTACAGCTACGTCGTATTCGCCTGCAAAATAATTCATAAAAATTCCTTCTTATCTTATACTGTTCCTAAACTAAAACCTTTGAAATTAGTATTACTTTCCTACACAGAAGTTGTGGAAAACTCTGTCAATAACCTCGTCGCTTGTTTTTTCGCCCGTCATTTCAAGCAGCTCGGAAATCGCGTCCTCAAGCGACACCGTAACCGCGTCGTAGGTCATGCCCGTGCTCAGTGCTTCCTTTGCTTCAATAACAGATTTCAAAGCGTTGCTTACATTTAATCTCTGTCTTTCGTTTGCCAAAATACCCTCGGCGGGATTAAAGTTTCGCGTTCCTGAAATCTCCTCGATTTTCTTTATCAGTTCTTCTTTACCGTCTCCGATCGCGGCAGATATATATACTATATTGCTAAATTTTGATTCTATCTTGCTAATATCTAATTTATTATCAAGTTCCTTTTTATTAATTACGGCAATAGAAGGCACATTTGACGCTGCTTCAATCAATTCAACATCGTCGTTGCTTAATTCTCTGCCGTAATCGAATACCGCAAGCAAAAGTCCGCATTGCTCAAGCCTTTTCTTTGCCCTGTCAACGCCTATCTTTTCAACCTTGTCGTCCGTATTTCTCAAGCCTGCCGTATCGCTTAATCTTAGTATTACATTTCCCGCAACAACAGTGTCCTCAACAATATCTCGCGTTGTGCCGGGAATATCGGTTACTATACTTTTATCATATCCCGAAAGCAGGTTCATAAGCGTGCTTTTTCCGACGTTCGGTCTGCCGGCAATAACGGTGTCTATTCCCTCTTTTATCGCCTGACCGCTGTCGTAGGTTGACAGCATATTTTTAAGCTCGTTTTCGGCTTTGCCGCATACGGAAAAAATCATTTCGTCGTCAACCTCAGCAATATCTTCCTCGGGATAATCCGCCCATGCGCTTAAATGCGCCGTCAGTGTCAACAACTCATCTTTGACCGCGTTTATACGTTTTCTGAGCACGCCGTCTCTGACATACATGGCAGTCCTTGCCGCGCTTTTGCTTTTTGCTCCTATTATATCCATAACGGATTCGGCTTCGGTCAGGTCAAGCTTGCCGTTTATAAACGCGCGTTTTGTAAACTCGCCTGCCTGTGCGGGAACAGCGCCCGCGTCAAGAACAGCTCTTAAAACCTGCTTTGTAATATAAATTCCGCCGTGACAGGAAAGCTCCACAACATTTTCTCCCGTATAACTGTTTGGCGCTCTGAAAACAAGCGCAACAGCCTCATCAAGCTTTTCCCCATCCTGAAAAATACTTCCGTATGCCGCTGTGTAACCCTTCATATCGCAAAGCTTTTTGCCATTGACATTTCTGAATACCCTGTCGGCAATGCTTTGCGCCTCACTTCCGGAAATACGGATTACACCTATTCCGCCTTCGCCCTGCGCGGTGCTTATCGCGGCTATTGTATTATTATCCATAATATCATTCCTGATTATAAAATAAAGAGTAATAAAGTAAAATAAAAGAGCGGAATAAATCCGCCCTTTAATTACTTATCTATTCTGCCGTAAAGACCTGTTTCGCCGCCTTCATTGAGCGGTACTCTGTCGGGATTAACAGGAGCAGGACTCGATTTGCGTCCGCCGTTATTGTACGAACGTCTGCCGCCTCTGCGGTTATTATAGCCGCCTTTGCGGTTATGACTGCTTTTCGGGTCGGGACCGATTACAACATGACGCGCGGCGTTTTCGCCCTCGCTCCATGAAATTGCCCCGTTGACCTTCTGAACAGAAGTATGAATAATTCTTCTTTCATAGGGATTCATAGGCTCAAGACTTTGCTTTTTGCCTGTTTTAATTGCCTTAAACGCAAGCTTTCTGCCCAAAATCTCAAGAGTTTTTTCCCTTTTGTCACGATAGTTACCTACGTTAACGGTAACCTTGATGTAGCCTTCTTCATTATTGTGATTGGCAACAAGGCTTGTAAGATACTGCAAAGCGTCAAGCGTTTCGCCGCGTCTGCCGATAACAAAGCCTTCTTCCTCACCGGAAAGGTCAAACACAAGAGCGCCTTCCTCTTCCTTTTTTTCAATTACAATTTGGGAAAGCTGCATTTTATCAAGAACGTTTCTGAGGAAGGTTTCCGCCTTATCCTCGGGGTTTTCTTTTTCATTAATGAAAACTCTTACCTTTGCGGGACGTCCACCGAAAAGTCCGAACATTTTTCTTTCTTCACGCTGAACGACCTCAAAATCATAGTCGTCGGTATCTGTTACGCCAAGCTCTTTTTTAGCGTTGCTGAGGGCTTCCTCTACGTCGGTACCCTCACAAATAGCTTCTCTTAACATTATATTCTCCTAATTTCAATTACTTCTTTTTCTTTTTCTTGTTGCCGGAATTGTTTTTATTCTGACTTTTTTCGGGAATTTTTTCAGTTTCCTGAGGAACGTAAACATAGGGAACCTTTGCTTCGTTTTCAAACAAAAGAGCAACGTGTCTTGCCTCGGCGTTTGCGTTCAGCTTTGCGGGACTGAATACCTTTGCCAAAACAATTGACTGCACAAGACTGATGAGCGAAGAAATAATCCAGTAGAAAGCAACCGCGCAGGGTACGCTGTAGGCAATCCATGCCGAAAACAGCGGCAGCGCGTAAAGCATAAATTTCATACAGCCCTGTTGCTGCTGCATCTGAGTGTTCACTTTTGTCATAATAAACTGTGAACCGACGTTTGAAAGGAAACAGAATACAGGGAACAAAATATACGGAGAGAACAATCCCAACGTGCTGGGAATTACAAGCAAGTCCACCACTCCGAAAAGATTAAAGCCGCTTGCAAAATTTAAAATCTTATCAATGTCCGCCTGTGAAAAAATAGCCTGAATTTCCGCGGTATTCGCAATATTCGGAAATACCTTAAGCAGTGTTACCTGCTGATAAGTAGTCATTGTTGTTCCCGAATTGTAGCCGGGAATGCTGTTTACATACGCCAAAGCGTTGTTTACGCTTTGTTCGCTGAGGTGAAGTGTGTTTGTAAGAGGATAGGCAACAGCGTAGAAAATTCCGAGAATTACAATCATCGGAATAATTGAAGTAAGACATCCTCCCATTGGCTTTACGTTTTCCTTTTCGTAAAGCTTATTCATTTCTTCCTGAAGCTTTTGGCGGTTGTTGCCGTATTTTTCTCTCAGCTCCTTTTGCTTTTTCGCAAGTCTTGAGCTTCCCGCCATAGATTTTTGCTGCTTAACAGAAAACGGAAGCAGCACCGCCTTTACTATGATTGTAAAAACAATAATAGCAATTCCAAAGTTTTGAAATACATAGTAAGCCGCCCAGAGTACATAGCCCAGAATGCTTCCTAAAAAACCGAAAATACCTAACATTAATCTACCTCATTATGTCTTTTTCTCGGGAACGGGGTCGTAACCGCCCTTTGAAAACGGATTGCACCTCAAAACGCGCCAAATTGTAAGCGCGGTTCCCTTTAACGCACCGAACCTCTCAATTGCCTCCAGGCCGTACTGCGAGCAGGTCGGATAATACTTACACTTCGATTTAGTGTAAGGCGATATTCCTTTTTTGTAAAATTTAATTAAAGCTATCAGAATTTTTTTCATTAATCTTACCGCTTTTCAACAAGCGCTCCGCCGGCTTTCAACTGCTTTTTCATAGCGGCGTACACAACCTGAGATTTTACAAAAGGCGTTTTACCTCTCGCCACAAAAATAAAATCATATCCGGGCTTTATTTCGGAATATAGTTGGTAGTATGAAGCCCTGATTACTCTTCTTGCCCGTGTGCGTTTCACAGCGTTGCCTATCTTTTTTCCCGTGGTTATACCGTAACGCAGGTTATTATTTTTATTTTTCATTATATATGTAACAAGCGTCGGACTTACAAATGATTTTCCGCGTTTATAAATCCGAGAAAAATCTCTGTTTTCCTTAATTGTAACGTACTCGCTCATTTTTTACCTCGGGAAAGGTTAGGCTAAAAAAGAAAGACCACGTTTCAAAGTGGTCTATTTCTTTAATAAGACAACCTTTTTCTGCCTTTAGCTCTTCTTCTTGCTAAAACTTTCTTACCGTTAGATGTAGACATTCTCTTTCTGAAGCCATGCTCTTTTTTTCTGTGAAGCTTCTTCGGCTGATATGTTCTCAACATAATTGAAAACCTCCCTTCAAAATATAACCTTGCAATTTAGCATTATATATTATTTTACTTAATAAGTCAAGTATTTTAGCTGTTATACTTAACGTTTTATTTTTTAATTTATTCAGCCTTAATATCGTTAAACAGTCAACATAATTCAAACAATTTAACCACAGCTCTCACCCCTTTCTTTTATATCTGAATTTTTCGTAATCGCGCTTCACCTCCTGAATTCAAACATTAAAAACGGTAAATAAAATACTTGAAATAATAAGGGAAATGGTTTATAATAGTATAGAATGGATTTTTAATGTGGGTTAATTTGCGATATCGGTCAAATTCGAATAAATTTCAATTTAATTAAATAATAAATTATCACCCGAAAAACCGCATAAATTCTAAATAAAATGAAGGAAGCGGCACCAAAGCCGCAATGAGAGGAATGAACTTTTAAATGGATTCTTTTGGCGACGCGTGGGAGCTTGTTTGCTCTTACTGCAAGACAAAAATTACCGACGTGGCTTATAACACATGGATTGTAAGAATAAAGCCGCTTAAGCTGGATTTTGACAACAACACGGCTTACCTTATTGTACCTAACGATTTTCATCGTCAGACAATCAACAGGTGCTATATACCTCTGCTTAATGAAGCTTTCGAGGCTATTTTTGATAACAAGTTTAATATATGTCTCAAAACTCCCGATGAAATTGAATCCGGCGAGCATATTGAAAAAAATAAGGAACCTGAAAAAAATAATAATTACGAGTATACTTTTGATACATTTATTGTCGGTTCGTCAAATAACTTTGCTCACGCAGCCTGCCTGGCGGTAGCTACGAATCCTTCAAACGCTTACAATCCGCTGTTCCTGTACGGAAACTCAGGGCTCGGTAAAACTCACCTGCTTTACGCCATCTCAAATGAAATCAAGAAAAACTACCCCGAAAAAAATATTTGTTACATAAAAATTGACGACTTTATAAACGAAATGGTTGAATCCCTTAAGATGAAAACCATGATTGAATTCAGACAAAAGTACCGTCAGGTTGACGTGCTTTTGGTTGACGACGTTCAGTTTTTGGGCGGTAAGGAAGCAATGCAGGAGGAATTTTTCCATACCTTCAACGCCCTTTATGATGCTCACAAGCAAATTGTTCTTACAAGCGACCGTCCTCCCAAGGAAATTAAAACCTTGGCGGACAGGCTCCGTTCGCGTTTCGAACAGGATTTAATCGCTGACATTCAGCCTCCGGATATCGAAACCAGAATCGCTATCATTAAAAGAAAAGCCGAGCTTATTGACATCAACCTTTCAAACGAGGTTTGCGAATACATAGCTTCAAAACTTAAGTCAAACATCCGTCAGCTTGAGGGCACCGTTAAAAAATTAAAGGCTAAATCATTATTGAACAACGAAAAAATAACCATTTCAACCGCTCAGGAGGTTATCGCGGATATCCTTAACAACGATATTCCCCCCGAAGTTACCGTTGAAAGAATTATTGACGAGGTTGCGCGTACCTACGGAGTGACCTCCGATGAAATCCGTTCACAGAAAAACAAGAGCGCGAACATCAGCAACGCGCGCCACATCGCTATCTATATTACCCGTGAAATGACAACCCTTTCCATGGTTAATATCGGCGAGGAGTTTGGCGGCAGACATTATTCAACAATCATTTACTCGCTTCAAAAGGTTCAGAAAATGATTGACAAGGACCGTAAAATCAAAGAGCTTGTTGACGACACCATCAAAAACATCCGCGACCGTTAATTTTATTTCGCGTACTTAGCCTCGT
>DOUO01000110.1 GCA_003520555.1 Oscillospiraceae bacterium | reverse complement strand
ATAATTCGCTTATTGTGCTTAGGAGAATAAAAAATAGTAATAGAATATGACGCCTATCAAATAATACTAATACCTAATAAAAAGTAGCCAATCTTTGCGGACTATTTTCCACAATACTGCGTTGTCGTCCTTGCAAGGCGCCAGCCTTGCCGCGTCCTACGCCTTGTCTTGCGAAAAATATCCTCGCAAAATATAAGTCTACTTTCTATCAGGAATTAGTATAAAAACGCCCGATGACTTCATCTGAAATCATCAGGCGCTTAAATATTTTAATTTGCATTGCTGATTACTACATTAATATAATATTCGCCGCCGCCCTTTGGTTCTGAGTAGCAGTTGTATACATAATCCTTTGCGTCTCCGTCAATAAGAGCGTCAAGCTGTGACCTTACCGTGCTCAAATATTCTGATTTTACATCATTATAGGATTTCTTTTTATCGGCGTTGTCAGATGTGTCAATAGCAATGTCCACACCCTTTAGCGAATCCTTTTTCGTCATGCCCGTCGCCGCGCATTCCGCGGATATTTCAGCCGTCCAGCGGTTTACGTTTTCAACCGTGCACAATTCTTTATGGCTGAGCTTTGTGTCGTCGGTAATGGATTCATTCTGTTTAACGGTTATGTTGCAGCTTGCTTTATGACCGTTCTGCGACGTTACAACCAAAACGCCTGTGCCGGCCGTTACGCCGCGCAGGGTAACGGACTTGTTTGTTTTTGAGCTTATTTCCGCGCATTTTGTGCTGAGCTTTGCCGTGCAAAGCTTATACAGCGCGCCTTCCGGATAATATGTTACATCAATTTCAATCTTGTCTCCGACAGATAAATCAATGTTCTTTTCGCTCAGGCTTATGCTTGTTACCTCCATCGACGCGATATCGTTTGAAACTCTGTTGGCAATTGAACCCATTGCGGGATTAATGTTCGCGCCGGAAATGCTGTTTGGCGGAATATTTTTCGGCGCTGTGGGGGAGGTAGAAGGTTGGGTTGCACTTTGCTTGCGTGAGCTTTGGTTTTTTGATGTTTTATTTTTAGTGGTTTTTTGTGTTGCTTTAGTTGCGCTTGTGGCTGTTGTTGATACTTCGGTTTTAGCCGATGTGTTCAGTGTTTCCTGCGTTGTGCTTTGCGTGTCGGGTTGTTCTTGACTGCTTTCCTTGCTTGAGGAACAGCCCATTACGCACAGCGCGCATAATACAGCAATCAGCGCAATCGCCAAGCTGTGTCTTTTCATATATCTTACTCCTTCATGATGCGTCCCTGCGCGTCACACACTTATACAATCAATTGGGCTTGCTTACAATGTTGTTAAGCTTGTTTCTGGGAATTGAAAACGCGACGTTGTTTGCGTGGTCGCCGACTCTTTCCAAAATTGTAAGCATATCCAGATAAATAGTTCCGTTTTCGGCACTGCAAATTCCGCTGTTCATTCTGCCGATGTGGTTGTATTTGTAGCGCTTAACGTGGCTGTCAAGCGAGCTTTCGGTTTCAATAATCTGTTTCGCAAGGTTAAAGTCAACGTTCTGCGCGTTAAACATAGTCAAACCGTCGTCAATCAGGCTTGACACCAAGTCGTCAAGCTTGTGAAGCTCGCTCATTGCGGTTTCGCTGAATTTAATCTTCTTGTCCATCATTTCCTTGGCGTTTTCGGTAATGTTTTCGGCGTGGTCGCCTATTCTTTCAATATCCTGAATTGCCGAATACATAACGCCCATCGTTTTCCGGTCGCTGTCCAGTATGTCAAGACCGTTTATTTTTACAATGTACCGGGTTATCTCGCTTGTCAAAAAGTCAATAACCTTTTCGTTTTTATGAACCTTGTCAATCAGCGTCGCGTCGTGCTCAAAGAACGCGCGCATCGCGTATTTGTAGTTTTTTCTGGCAAGCTCGCCCAAGCGCTTGCACTCGTTTTCAACAGAGAGTACAGCCATAGGCGGTGTTGTAAGAATACGGGTATCGAGGTAAACTGTTTCCATTTTCTCGCGGTCCTCGTTTTGTTCGGGAAGAATAAGCGTAGTGAGCTTTTCGATTAAGCCCGAGAAAGGAAGCAAAATTACGGTAATCGCGATGTTGAAGATTATGTGTGTAGCCGAAATCTGCGACGGAAGTCCGAAATGCTCAATCGGCAAAATCATGTTGATAAAGCTTGTGAACGGCAGGAATATGGTGATGAGCGTCATTATAATCGCTCCGAACGCGCTTATCAAAAAGTTAGCCAAGGCAATTTGTTTTGCCGTGCGGTTTGCGCCCATAGAGCTGAGCACCGCGGCTGAACACGCGCCCACGTTAAAGCCGTAAATAACAAACACGGCTTCGTTCAGGTTTTGAATAACGCCCGCCATGGCAAGCGCCATTAAAATACCCACGGAAGCGGACGAGCTTTGTATAATTGCCGTAAAAATAAAACCAACCAAAATTCCGACAAGCGGGAAAGAAAGTTCGTCGGCAATTGAACGGAAAAGCGCGCTTTCGCCCATCCATTTAAGGTTATCACTCATAAGTGAAAGTCCCAAAAACAGCATACCGAAGCCGGAGGCAATCTGACCGTAATACTTGTGGTTGTTTTTGCGGCTGAAAGTAATTACAACAGCGCCTATAAAGATGAATATAGGCACAAACGCTTTGATGTCAATTGCCATCAGTAATGATGTTACAGTGGTACCTATTTTGGCTCCGAACAAAATTCCGATTGCCTGGCCAAGCTCCATAAGTCCGGCGTTGGCAAAGCCGACAACCATTGCGTCAGTTGCGGATGAGCTTTGAATAACCGCCGTAACCAGAGTACCTACCAACATTGCAATAAATTTGTTGCTGGTAATTTTCTGAAGCAGAACCCTGAGTTTGTTACCTGCCGCAAGTTCAAGGCCTTCGCCCATGCTCTTCATGCCTATCAGGAAAAGTCCCAAACCGCCAAGCGCAAGTATGATTTTTAGTATTATGCTGTAAGTATCCATAGTGTTCACCTTTAATGGGTTTTTGCGGCACGTTAATGCCGTTTACAGCTATTATAACATATTATATCCGCTTTTTCTACATTTATTTTTGATTTTTGATTTTGTGTAATAAATAAACATTTTTTACCTTTGCACCTTATGCAATATGCACTTAACTTGTTATATTTTTAACAAATCAACAATCTATAATATCTCAATTAATCACAAAATTTTGCTTGACTTTTGTTTCGTAATTTTGTAATATTTAAGTATATATTTTGTCGAAAAAAAGGAAGTTTCAGTATATGAAAAAGATATGTGCTGTATTATGTGTAATTATTGCCGCTCTGTTCGTCTTGTCGGGCTGCGGCTCATCAAAAGAAAGCTCACAGGCTCAAACCTCGGCAACAGCGGCGGAAAAGGCTCAGGACTCGGGCTATGACCAAACCTCGCCCAAGGACGCTTCGTGGTTTAATGACGCCGTGTTCATCGGTGACAGCGTAACCGTTATGCTTGATATTTACTGTGAAAACAATCCCGACGCGTTGGGCGACGCCAAATTTATCTGCGCGGGAAGCCTTAGCTACTCAAACGCCCAGTGGGATATTAACGCTGAGGGCAACGTTCACCCGACCTACAAGGGCAAGCAGATTCTTGCAGAAACGGCTGCCGAGGCAACCGGCGCTTCAAAAGTATTTATTATGCTGGGAATGAATGATATCGGCATCTACGGCGCCGACGGAGCGGTAGCTGAATGTAAAAAGTTTGCCGAAAGAATGAAAACCGTTTCACCCAACGCAAAGTATTACTTCCAGTCGGTTACTCCCAAAATGAAATCTCACGAGGATGAGGTTATTTATAACGATTTAATCAAGGATTTCAATACCAAATTAAAGAAATTCTGCGACGACAACGGTTATAAGTATCTTGATATTTACAGCGCTGTCTGCGACGAAAACGGCGCGCTTCCCGAAAAATATTGCGGAGATCCCGAGCCTGAGGGACAGGGTATCCACTTTACAAACGAAGCGTGCAAAATCTGGGTTGATTATCTTAAAAACAACGCTTAAAGGAGTATTTGTATGAAAAAATTATGTGCTGTTCTTGCGGCTCTTATCGCTGCGGTAATTTTGTGTTCATGCTCCGGCGGCGGTGAAAAAAAGGAAAGCTCGGTGCCTCTTTCGCAGGTGTTCGAGAAAATTAAGTCGCAGGTTGAAATTAAGGATTTTAATGAATTTAACAACGCGAAAAGCCTTGACCGCTTTTACGGTCTTACCGATAATGATTTTGAAGAATACGCGGGCGGAATTAACAGCTCGGGTGTGAATCAGGAAGAAATTGTGCTGATAAAGGCAAAGGACGAAGCGGCAGCCGCAAGGGTAAAGGAAGCGCTTGACACCCGCTACGCAAGCAAGGTGGCTCAGAACAAAAACTATAATCCGCAGCAGGCCGCCATGGTTGAAAAATGCTCGGTTGAGAAAAACGGTCTGTATGTCACAATGATTGTTTCGCCCAATGCCGAAAAAATCACCACCATATTTAAATCAGAATTGAATTTATGACAAATAACAGTAAGGGTTCGGCTTGCGCCGAACCTTTTTGCGGTTTTCAGCCTTATGCTTTGTCCCTGATTAACCGTAAATAAAACCTCTTGATGTTTCTTGGCGCTTGTGATATAATAAACAATGGAATTTTAGCGGAAACAGGTGTAATTATGACGCGTAAAAGAACAGTAATCAAGGTGGGAACATCCACTCTCACATATGAAAACGGAAAAATCAATTACAGGCGCATCGAACAGCTTTGCAAGGTGCTTTGTGATTTGCATAACAGCGGTGAGGACGTTTTGCTTGTGTCATCCGGCGCAATCGGCGTAGGCATGGGTAAAATGGGACTTTCGCGCCGTCCTTCCGAAACCAAGAAAAAGCAGGCGCTTGCCGCCTTGGGACAGTGCGAGCTTATGTTTATGTACGACAAGCTATTCGGTGAATACAACCATAATGTCGCGCAGATACTTCTGACAGCCGACACCGTTGAAACAACGCGCAAGCGTGAAAATGTGCTCAACACAATCAACGCTCTGCTGGACATGGACGTTATTCCCGTAATAAATGAAAACGATACCGTGTCCACCGACGAGCTGGATGGTAATAATTTCGGTGACAACGACATGCTTTCGGCAATTGTGTCGCGTATTGTCAACGCCGACAGACTGGTTATCCTAACCGATATCGACGGTCTTTACGACTCAAATCCGCGCGAAAACCCGAAAGCGCGCAAGATTGAAATTGTTGCGAAAATCAATAAGGACATCACCAGAATGGCAGCCGGCTCAGGTTCAAACCGAGGCACAGGCGGTATGATTACTAAGCTTCACGCCGCGGATTACGCTACAAAGCGCGGTATTGAAACTTACGTTATCAGCGGCGAAAATCCGGAGCTTCTCTACGATGTTTTTGACGGCGAAAATCCCGGCACACTGTTTTTGGCGCAGGAATAATTGTACCTTAAGCATTTAACCGCGCTTAAATGAAAAACAAAGTTTATAAATATTTTACTCTGCGTATCAGTAAAGAAAGAAGGGTTAATTATGATAAATCTTGAAACAATGGGACAAAACGCAAAGGCGGCTTCACGTGTATTGATGAACGCCGGCTCAAAAAAGGACGGAGCTCTGCTGAAGATTGCCGAAGCGCTTACCGCTAACCGCGAAACTATAATTGAAGCAAATAATATTGATATAGAAAACGGACGCGCCGCAGGGCTTACCGAAAGCCTTATCGACCGCTTAAAGCTTGATGAAGCCCGCATTGAGGGAATGGCGCAGGGCGTTCGCGAAGTAGCCTCTCAGGCCGATCCCGTAGGCAGAGTGCTTGAGGGCAGAACCCTGAAAAACGGCTTGAAAATCGAAAAAATAACCGTCCCCATGGGCGTAATCGGTATAATTTTTGAAGCCCGTCCGAATGTTACTTCCGACGCTGCCGCGCTGTGCTTAAAGGCAGGCAGCGCGGTTATCCTTCGCGGCGGCAAAGAAGCAATCAACTCAAACAAAGCAATTGCCGAAATTATGCGCGGCGCAATTGAGGAAGCGGGACTTCCGCGCGACTGCGTTCAGCTTATTACCGACACCTCGCGGCAAAGCGCAACAGAGCTCATGCAGCTCACCGAATACCTTGACGTTCTGATTCCGCGCGGCGGAGCGGGACTTATTAAGAGCGTTGTCGCAAACGCCAAGGTACCCGTTATTGAAACAGGCGTCGGCAACTGTCATGTTTATGTTGATAAATCAGCCGATTTGCAAATGGCGGCAGATATAGTATATAACGCAAAAACCTCACGTCCCTCCGTGTGCAACGCAATTGAAACGGTGCTTGTTCACAGCGATGTTGCCGAAAAAGCTTTGCCGCTTATCAAGGCTGAGCTTGACAAAAAGGATGTGGAAATCCGCGGTTGCGCCCGCACCCGTGAAATTTTAGGCGACTGTGTGGTTCCGGCAACCGAAAACGATTACGCCGTTGAATTTCTTGACTTAATTATCGCGGTCAAGGTTGTAGACAGCCTTGACGAGGCGCTTGAACATTTGGCAAAGTACAGCACGGGTCACAGCGAATGTATTGTGACAAGCGACTACGCGTCCGCGGAAAAATTCACCGCCTGCGTTGACTCCTCCGCGGTTTATGTCAATGCTTCAACACGCTTTACCGACGGCGGCGAATTCGGACTTGGCGCCGAGATAGGCATTTCAACGCAAAAGCTCCACGCAAGAGGACCTATGGGCTTAAACGAGCTTACCTCAAGTAAATATATTATTAAAGGCAGCGGCCAAATCCGCTGATTACATCAGTAAATATGCCAGCGCGAAAAGCAAAGACGGGTCGCCGTCGGAATCCGCAAGCAGAAGTAAAAGCATCAAAATAAGGCTTTTGTCCTTATCGTGAAACAGCGTTTCAAGCAGACTTGTGTTTTTTGCTTTGTCCTTTTTTACAGCCGGCTTAGGCACCGGTTCGGATTTAGCGGCGGGTTCGGGCTTTGGCTCCGGTTTCGGTTCGGGCTTAGGCGGCGGTTTCGGATCGCCGGCGCGTTCACGGTGAAGCTGACGCGCCCTTGCAAACGCTTCTTCTTCAAAGCTTGGCATAATTACCTCCTAATTATAAAAATATACCGCTGTCTTTTATCAGCGGTATCAGCTTCACAAGCCTAATTATCCGCATCGCGCGGTCAAGCTTTTCGGCTTTGCCCGCGCTTAAAAACGGTCGCAGGGCGCTTAGCAGCGCGGCTGTGTTGCTGTCGGGCTGAGAGGTCTGCATCAGCGGCGCAATCGAATTTATCATGCCCTGAACATCCTGATTCATCACCGGAGCAGGCGGCTTCGGCGCTGCAGGCGCCGCCTGGTTAAGCCCGAGCTGCCCCGCAAGGCTTTGCACCTGCTTAAGCGCTTCCGGGTCGCTCAGTATTTTGTTAATCTGCTCCTGCATGTCGGGCATTTTGCTCACCTCCGCGTTTATTTTTTATCAAAAAGCTTCATCAGCCTTTGCGCCTGAGGACTCTGTAATATTTCCTTAGTCCGTTCGGGGTCTTTCAAAATTTCGCTCACCTTATCCGCCTGCGGGTTTTGGCTGCTTTTTAAAATTTCGCTCAAATTACCGCTGTTTGCGGCGGCATTAAGCTGTTCGGGCGTCGTGTTAAGTTTTTGAGAAAGGCTTTGAATCAGCGAATTTATATTATTTTCAGATTTTTCATACATAAAAACCACCTCGCAACATACTATGCGCGGAAAACGATTTTAGAACGGAGTTTTTATGAGAATTTTAGTTTTATCCGATATTCACGGCGACCTTCACTCCGCAATGCGCGCGGTAAACGCTCAACCGGAAGCGGAGGTTATTGTGTTCTGCGGCGACGGCGCCGAGCAGTTTCAGTACCTTAAGGATACGCTGACAAACAAAACCGTTGTCGGCGTGCGCGGCAACTGCGACTGGTCAAGCGTTTTGCCCGTTACCGAAACAATCACCGTTGGCGGCAAAACTCTGTTTATTACTCACGGACATGTATATCAGGCAAAATTCTCCATTTACAATATGGTTTGCGCCGCGCGTGAGGCAAAGGCCGATATATTGTTATACGGCCACACGCACTGCGCGATGAATGAGTATGACGACGGTCTTTACATAATGAACCCCGGCCACTGCAGCGGATATGGCGCAAGCTACGGCTACATAGACATAACCGACAAGGGCGATATTGTGACAAATATAGTAAGGATAAACGACAGATGAATTTTCCGCAGGGATTTGATTTCGACAAAAACACACGTGAAATTCTGCAGTCGCTTGACCGCAGAGGCTCTTTACCTCACGCGATAATAATTGAAAGTCCAAACACCCAAGCGGCTGAAAAGCTTGCGCTTTTCCTTGCCGCGTATTCGGTGTGCGGCTGCGGCGGCGAACGACCGTGCATGACCTGCAATCAGTGCGAAAAGGCATTGGACAAGGCTCACCCGGACATTTCGTATCCAAAGCCCGACAAAAATAAAAGCAAAACCTACGACGTTAAAAGTATGCGCGCAATCATTTCCGACGCGTATATAAAACCAAACGAGGCGGCGGTTAAGGTCTATGTTTTCGAACACGCGGACTCACGTTTTACGCCGATTGTTCAAAACACATTTTTGAAGCTGTTTGAAGAACCGCCCGAAAATGTCCGCTTTATTTTAATCTGTGAAAACGCGCAGAGGATGCTTGACACAATCCGTTCACGGTTCACAACAATCAGATTCGGCGGAGCGGCAAGGCTTGATGAAAACGCCGTCGCGGCAGCCGAAAAAATTGCCGAAGGTATACTTTCCGCACGTGAATACGATTTGCTTCTGTCACTTAAAGCTCTTGAGGACAAGGAGCTTTATGAACAGATTTTTACCGCGCTTAAGCAAATCTTGCGCGACGCCATGGGGCTGCTTTCCGGAGCGAAAACGCTTGGAAACCGCGAACTGGCGCAAAGGCTTGCGGCGCGTTTCACGGCGGTGAAGCTTATTAATATGATTGAGCTTTGCGACAGATCAGAACAGCAAATTAAACAAAACGTAAACATCAATCTCCTCACAACACGACTGTGCGGAGAATTCAGGAGGATATCATGGCAGAGGTAATAGGAGTAAGATTTAAAGAGGTAGGCAAGGTTTATTTCTTTGACCCGCTTGACAATAAGCTCAACACCGGCGATATGGTAATTGTAGAAACCGCTCGCGGTTTGGAATGCGGCGAGGTTGCCACTTCCAACAAGGAAGTGCCCGATGAAAAAATCAAGCAGCCGCTTAAGCCGCTTATTCGCATAGCTACCGAAAAGGATTTAAATCATCTTGCCGAAAACAAGCTCAGGGAAAAGGAAGCATACAAAATCTGTGAACAAAAAATCGCCGCTCACAAGCTTGAGATGAAGCTTGTGAACGTTGAATACACCTTTGACAACAGCAAGATTATTTTTTATTTTACCGCAGACGGAAGGGTAGACTTCCGAGCGTTGGTAAAGGATTTGGCTTCGGTTTTCCGTACCCGCATTGAGTTAAGACAAATTGGTGTGC
Source organism: Oscillospiraceae bacterium (assembly GCA_003520555.1). GTDB lineage: Bacteria > Bacillota > Clostridia > Oscillospirales > Acutalibacteraceae > Ruminococcoides. Next base: position 159 of record DOUO01000110.1, on the reverse strand, counting down.
GCGATGAAGCAAAAATGCTCGGCGGACTCGGCATTTGCGGCAGACCGTTTTGCTGCAACCGCTTCATGGGTGAATTCCAGCCTGTTTCAATCAAAATGGCAAAGGAACAGGGACTGTCGCTTTCTCCCGTGAAAATCTCCGGAACCTGCGGCAGACTTA
>DOUO01000183.1:6504-8734 GCA_003520555.1 Oscillospiraceae bacterium | reverse complement strand
TTCCATTTCAAGCATACAAACCCTGTCCGCGAATTTCCTTATTTCTTCGTCAACCTCAGCTTCAAAGGCGTAGTATTTCATGCCCAAAAGCTTTGCTTTTTCAAGAATATCTTTTTTCTCTGAAAGAATTTTAATTTTACCGAAGCATATCACGCTGTTAAAGTAATAAAACCTGCCGGATTCGTCCTTAACGCCCTTGTCAAGCACGCAAAAGCTTGCCTTTTCGCAGGATTTAACCGCGTCAAGCTTATGGCCTTCTTTCGCGCAGTGAAAATACAGCTTACCGTCGTCGTATACAAAATTCAGCGGCACGGCGTAGGGATAACCCTCGTCGCCGAGCACCGCCAAAACTCCGCGCGGTTCGTTTTTTAAGATATCAATACATTTTTCAGCCGAAAGCTGTTGTTTAAATCTTCTCATGGGTCGAAACATATCAGTACCTCCGTTTTATTTTATTATAAAGCCAAAACACGTCTTTGTAAATAATCACCCGAAAATTTTATAAAATTAATTGCATTTATCGGCAGATTGTTATATAATAAAAGATAATGCAAAAGATGATTAGGAGAAAAATTATGTTAGAACTTAAAAATATTTCCTTTACCGTGGGTGAAGGCGCGGAGCAAAAAACAATAATCCGCGACCTCAGCCTTACAATTGATAACGGAAAGTTTGTTGTCATCACAGGTCCCAACGGAAGCGGAAAATCCACCCTCGCGCGCATTATAATGGGCATTGAAAAGCCGACCTCGGGCAGTATTTTCTTTGACGGTCAGGATATTACGGATTTAAATATCACCGAACGCGCCAAGCTCGGAATCAGCTTTGCCTTGCAGCAGCCGGTTCGCTTCAAGGGTATCCGCGTTCACGACCTCCTGCAAATTGCCGCCGGCAAAAAGCTCGGCGTGGGCGAGGCATGCGACTATCTTTCCGAGGTAGGACTTTGCGCTCGCGATTACATCAACCGCGAAATCAATTCATCGCTTTCGGGCGGCGAGCTTAAGCGTATTGAAATCGCCACGCTTCTCGCGCGCAAAACAAAGCTTAGCGTTTTTGACGAACCTGAGGCAGGCATCGACCTGTGGAGCTTCCAGAATTTAATTCGTATTTTTGAAAATATGCGCAATGAAATCAAGGACAGCTCAATCGTCATTATCTCGCATCAGGAACGCATTTTGAACATAGCGGACGAAATTGTGCTCATCACAAACGGAACAATAAAGAAAACAGGCTCAGCCAAGGAAATTTTGCCCGAGCTCATCGGCACAACCGCGGCTGTTGACGCCTGCGAAAAGTTAAAGTAAGGAGGTCATACTGTGCTTAATTTAGACGCGATTCAGCAAAGAATATTAGCCGAGGTAGCCGACCTTCACGAGGTTCCCGAGGGAGCGTACAATTTCCGCGTTAACAGTCAGCTTGCCGGCAGACACACCACCGCGAACATTGACATCATCGGCAAGGACGACGGTTCGGGCATTGACATTTTCATTAAGCCCAACACCAAAAACGAAAGCGTGCACATCCCCGTTGTAGTCAGCGCGACCGGTATCAAGGAAACCGTTTACAATGATTTCTTCATCGGCGACAACTGCGACGTTGTAATTGTCGCGGGCTGCGGAATTGACAACTGCGGCACGCACGATTCCCAACACGACGGAATTCACCGCTTTTATGTCGGCAAAAACTCAAAGGTAAAATATGTTGAAAAGCATTTCGGCAGCGGCGACGGATCGGGAAAGCGTATCCTCAACCCCGTAACGGAGGTTTACATGGAGGAGGGCAGCTCCATGGAAATGGAAATGGAGCAAATCAAGGGCGTTGACTCAACCGACAGAATGACAATTGCCGAGCTCAAGGAGGACGCAAAGCTTGTTGTCAAGGAACGCCTGATGACGCACGGCAGCCAGTTTGCCAAAAGCGGATATCAGGTAAGCCTTAACGGAAAAAATTCCACGGCGGACGTTGTTTCGCGTTCCGTAGCGCGCGATGCTTCAAACCAGACCTTCAACGCCAGAATCACCGGCAACGCTCCCTGCAGCGGCCATACCGAGTGCGATTCTATCATCATGGACAACGGAAAAATCCTTGCCATTCCTTCGCTTGAGGCAAACGACGTTGACGCAATGCTGGTTCATGAAGCGGCAATCGGCAAAATCGCGGGCGACCAGCTTATCAAGCTTATGACCTTGGGACTTACCGAAGCCGAGGCGGAGGAGCAAATCATAAACGG
>DOUO01000183.1:0-6342 GCA_003520555.1 Oscillospiraceae bacterium | reverse complement strand
GCGACGGGCAGTCCCACAACGTTAAAATAGTCGCCGTTAATCCGCTTTACAAACAAGGAACCCTTGCCCTGAATTCCGTAAGCTCCCGCCTTGTCCGACGGTTCGCCGGTGGCAATGTACTCAAGTATTTCTTCGTTTGTAAGCCTGTAAAACTCAACCTCGGTGACCTGAGAAAACCTTACAACCCTGCTGCCCTTATAAACGGCGCAGCCTGTTATTACAAGGTGGGTTTTGCCCGAAAGCAGCTTCAAAATCTCAAACGCCGCCTTGTCGCTTTTCGGCTTGCCGATCATCTGATTGTCAACAAAAACTCCCGTGTCGCAGCCGATAACGGTGTCGTCGGGGTGCAGCCCGTGCACATACTCCGCCTTTTTTGCCGCAAGATATTCCGGGATTTTGTGCAGGTCAATTCGCTCGTGAATACTCTCGTCAATACTCGCGGGCTCAACCTTAAAATTTTCCGTTATCAGCGACAAAAGCTCCTGACGTCTCGGTGAAGCCGAAGCAAGAATAATCATAAAACCACTCTTTTCGTTAATTATAGGCAATACTGCCTATAGTATTATCCTACACGAAAAAACGGCTTTTGTAAATAGAAAATCAAATGAAAATAAATTTAAAAAAGACTCTTGACAAAGTAAGGACGCGGTGCTATAATAAAGCCTATAAAACCACTATGTTTTATAAATAATATCGGAGGAAGGCAGTATTATGGTAAAACGATGTTGATTTTAAGTCGATTTTTGCAGAATTTTAAACCGTAACCATAAACTATATTTATCAATAAAGGAGAAATTACAATGAAGGTTTACAATACAATTACGGATTTGGTAGGAAACACACCCCTTTTAAAGCTCACAAATTTTTCCGAGCTCAACGGACTTGAAGCCGAGGTTTACGGCAAGCTTGAATACTTTAATCCCGCGGGAAGCGTTAAGGACAGAATCGCCAAGGCGATGCTTGACGAAGCGGAAGCACAGGGCTTAATCAAGCCCGGCGCGGTTATTATTGAGCCCACAAGCGGAAATACGGGCATAGGACTTGCCGCGACCTCAGCCGCGCGCGGATACCGCATTATCCTTACAATGCCCGAAACCATGAGCGTCGAGCGCCGCAATCTGCTTAAAGCTTACGGCGCGGAGCTTGTTCTTACCGATGGAGCAAAGGGCATGAAGGGCGCGATTGAAAAGGCAAATCAGCTTGCATCCGAAATCGAAAACAGCTTTATCCCGAGCCAGTTCACAAACCTTGCGAATCCTGCCGCTCACGTTGCTTCAACAGGTCCCGAAATCTGGAACGATACCGACGGCAAGGTTGACATTTTTGTAGCCGGCGTAGGCACAGGCGGTACTGTTTCGGGCGTAGGCAAGTATCTTAAATCACAAAACCCTAACGTCAAGGTTGTGGCGGTTGAGCCCGCAGGCTCTCCGGTGCTTTCAAAGGGCACCGCCGGTCCGCACAAAATTCAGGGAATAGGCGCGGGCTTTGTGCCGGAAACGCTTGACACCGATATTTACGACGAAATTATCACCGTTGAAAACGAGGACGCTTTTGCCACCGGCAGAACTCTTGCGCGCAGGGAAGGCCTGCTTGTCGGAATTTCATCGGGCGCGGCTGTTTTTGCGGCTTCTCAGCTTGCAAAACGCCCCGAAAACCGCGGCAAGGTTATTGTGGCTCTGCTTCCCGATACAGGCGAAAGATATCTTTCAACTCCCATGTTTGCCGACTGATTACAATTCGCGTTTTGTAATTCCGGGAGTCAGCGAAGTTAAATAAGGTTTTTCGTCGCTTTGCTCCTCAAAATGACAGTTGTGTTCATCACGGAACGGCGCAAATAAAGGGTTCGGTCAAAACCGAACCCTTTTTATATGCCCGTTAAATTTTGCGGAAAAGCAAAGACAAAGCTATCTTTCTTCCTTTAAAATATACGGCTGACGTTTTTTTGTTTCAAGATAAATTTTGGAAATGTACAGTCCGACAATACCCAGGCAAAGCTGAATTAAGCCTCCGATGAAAATCATAATCGAAACCATTGAAGGCCAGCCTGATACCGGGTCGCCCCAAATAAGCGCGCGGATAACGATAAGCACCAGAAATATGAACGCCACAATGCACATGATAATTCCCAGAAACGAAGAAAGGTAAAGCGGAACAACGGAATACGCGAGTATTCCCTCAAGCGAATAAGAAAACAGCTTCCAAAACGACCACTTTGTCGTGCCCGCGCTTCTTTCGATGTTCTCGTAGGAAATCCAGTAGGTTTCAAAGCCTACCCAGCTGAAAATTCCCTTTGAAAAACGGTTGTATTCCCTGTCGGCAATAATCGCGTTAACCATCATGCGCGACATCATGCGGTAATCCCTTGCGCCGTCGCGTATTTCCGTGTCGGAAAGCTTGTTGATAATGCGGTAAAACAGCCTTGCGAAAGCCGAACGGATTTTTGGTTCGCCTTCACGGGTTTTGCGGCGCGTCGCCACGCAATGATATTTTGTGTCAGGTTCGTTTAGGATATTGAACATTTCGGGCAGCAGCGACGGAGGATCCTGCAAATCAACGTCCATTGTCGCCACAAAATCGCCCTTTGCCATTTCAAGACCTGCCAAAAGTCCGGCTTCCTTGCCGAAATTTCTTGAAAAAGAACGGTAGCGCACGTTTTGGTCAAGCTTGTTGAGGTCGCGGAGAATGTCAAGAGTTTTGTCGGTGCTTCCGTCGTCGATAAAGCAAAACTCAATCTCGGCGTCAATTTGGTCTTTAACGTTTATAACCGCGTCATAAAAAATCGGTATTGCTTTTTCCTCGTTGTAGCATGGTACAACCAAAGATAACAGCTTCATTAATCAGCCTCTTTTCAAATTGTTAGGAAACCTTCGGTAACTCGGTAACGCGCGAACGCGCCGCGGTTTGGAGGTTAGCTTTTGTATATTGTAGCATATTATAATTGTTTACGCAAGAAAAAAGGAACGGAAAACCGTTCCCTGTTCAAGTATTAGTATCAAAAGTCCTCTTTTAAATGTTTTTTTACAGCCGCAAAGGTTTCGCTGCTGATAACATGTTCAATTTTGCAGGCGTCCGCAACGGCGCGTTCTTCGTCAACGCCCAGCTTCATAAAAAACTCGCTGAGCACGGTATGCCGCTCGTAGGTGCGCTGAGCAACCTCCAAACCCGCTTCGGTGAGGTTAAGTCCGCCGTCGGGTCCCACGGTAATGTATCCGCCGTCGCGCAGAATACCTACGGCACGGCTTACGCTGGGCTTGGAATAACCCATTTCGTCAACAACATCTATCGAGCGCACAAAGTTTTTGTGTTTGGACAAAACATATATTGTTTCAAGATACATTTCTCCCGACTCTTTGAGCTGCATGGATATTCCTCCCAAATTATTTTCTGCATTATATACTATCATAAAATGAATAAAAATTCAACGATTTTTCAAAAATTTATCTCAGCGGCGGGGCTATATTTCCATATTAGAACAATACCCGCGCGGAAAATAAAAAACTTGATTTTAGTCCGGAAAAGTAGTAGAATAGGAAATGTGCAATTTTCGGAGAATTAAAAGGAAGTGTATTAAAATGCTTACGCTCGACAAAATTTACCACGCGTCCTACGTACTTAAGGACGTAATCCGTCCGACTCACATCGTCAAGGCGGAAGCGCTTTCAGACGATTGTCATGTATATCTTAAACCCGAAAACCTGCAAATTACGGGTTCGTTTAAGGTAAGAGGCTCGGGCTATAAAATATCACAGCTTTCCGACGAAGAAAAGGCAAGGGGAGTAATTGCCTGCTCGGCGGGCAACCACGCTCAGGGCGTTGCTCTTGCCGCGACAAAATACGGAATAAAAAGTCTTATCTGCCTGCCCGACGGCGCGCCTATTTCAAAGGTTGAGGCTACAAAGGGCTACGGCGCTGAGGTTTGCATGGTTCCCGGCGTTTACGACGACGCCTACAACAAGGCGCTTGAGCTGAGGGACGAAAAGAACTATACATTTATTCACCCGTTTGACGATGAAAACGTAATTGCCGGTCAGGGCACAATCGGCATTGAAATCTTAAACGAGCTTCCGGACGTTGACGCGGTTATCGCGGCAATCGGCGGCGGCGGACTGCTTTCGGGCGTTGCCTGCGCGATAAAAAGTCTTAACCCGAACATCAAGGTTTACGGCGTTCAGGCTGAGGGCGCGCCTTCGATGTATGAGTCAATTAAACAGGGCAAGCCGGTTTCGCTTGACAAGGTATCCACCATTGCCGACGGTATTCAGGTTAAGGAACCCGGCGAGCATACCTTTGAATATATCAGTAAATATGTTGACGATATCGTAACCGTTTCCGACGACGAAATCGCCTCGGCGATTTTGAAGCTTATCGAAACGCAGAAAATGATTGCCGAAGGCGCCGGCGCGGCTCCGCTTGCGGCGGTAATGTACAACAAGCTTCCCGTCAAGGGCAAAAAGGTTGTCTGCATTGTTTCGGGCGGCAACATCGACGTTACCATTCTTAACAGAGTAATCAAGCGCGGACTTATCATGAGCGGCAGACAGCAGACCTTGTGCATAGAGCTTCAGGACAAGCCCGGCCAGCTTGTTGCCGTTTCAAAGATAATCGCGGAAAGCGGCGGCAACGTAATTTCCGTTCATCACGAAAGGGCGGGCGAGGGCACGGACGTAACCGCGGCGTACCTCAGAATCGTAATTGAAACAAGGAACTTTGAGCATGTAAAGCAAATTTCCGATTCGCTCAAGGCGGCAGGCTTTAAGCTTGTATAATTGATATAAATTTAAAAGGTGGTATATATTATGGAAAAGATTTACACAAAAAACGCTCCCGACGCAATCGGCCCTTATTCACAGGCAGTAAAGGCGAACGGAATGGTGTTTACCTCAGGTCAAATCGCCATAAATCCCGCAAGCGGTCAGGTTGAGGCTCAGACAATTGAAGCGCAGACCGAGCAGGTTTGCACAAACCTCAAAAACGTTCTCGAGGCGGCAGGCTCAAGCCTTGACAAAGCCGTCAAAACCGTCTGCTTTTTGGCTGACATGGGCGACTTCGGAGCGTTCAACGAGGTCTACGGCAAATATTTCAGCTCAAAGCCCGCGCGTTCATGCGTGGCTGTCAAAACCCTTCCGAAAAACGTTTTGGTTGAGGTTGAGGTTATTGCCGAGGCGTAAAATTTTCAATAACGTCCTCATTTGAGAAAAATTTAAGGGAGGCTTTCAGCCTCCTTTTTTCTTTCTGTCATCCCGGGAGCGCAGCGACGAAGAATCTTTTACACTTACTTTACAATTTTCAACTTTCCGTTTTCCGTTTTCCGTTTTCCGTTTGAAAGATTCTTCGACCGGTTGCAATAATAAAATATCTCCGCGCTTGACAAATACCCCCAAGGGGTATATAATAAAGTTAGCATATGATAACAGGGTGATAACATGTCAAACGAATGTCAGTGTCATAAAATAAAAAAACGCGGGGAAGATGAATATAAAAAGCTCGTCAACCGCCTCAGCCGCATTGAAGGTCAAATCCGCGGAATTCGCAAAATGGTAGAAAACGACGCCTACTGCACCGATATTCTGGTTCAGGTGGCTGCCGTTAACGCCGCGCTTAATTCCTTTAACAGGGAGCTGCTCGCAAACCACATCCACACCTGCGTGGCGCGGGATATCCGCGACGGCAGGGACGAAACAATTGACGAGTTGGTTGAAACCTTGCGGAAGCTGATGAAGTAGGTGATTTTTTGGAACAGTATAATGTCGGAGGAATGAGCTGCGCCGCGTGCAGCGCAAGGGTGGAAAAAGCGGTTTCGCGGCTTGACGGCGTAACCTCGTGTTCGGTAAGCCTGCTCACAAATTCAATGGGCGTGGAGGGCAGCGCCTCGCCCGAGGCTGTTATTTCCGCCGTTGAAAACGCGGGCTACACCGCCTCGCTTAAGGGAACCCGGTTAAGTCAAAATGAAAACAAGGCGGATTCGCTCAGGGACGCCGAATCCCCTAAAATATTGAAACGGCTGATTGCCTCACTATGCTTTTTGTCGGTGCTCATGTACTTTTCAATGGGACACGGAATGCTCGGGCTGCCGCTTCCGCCGCTTTTTAACGGCAACCCTGTCGCCACAGGCATGGCTCAGCTTTTGCTTGCGGCGGCGGTAATGGTAATTAACCAAAAGTTTTTCATAAGCGGCTTTAAGGGCTTAATCCGCCGCGCGCCCAACATGGATACGCTTGTGGCGCTTGGCTCGGGCACAGCGTTTGTTTACAGCACATCCGCGCTGTTCATGATGACTGCCGCCGTTCAAAACGGAGACGCTCAGGCGGCTCACGGCATTTTTCACAATCTGTATTTTGAGTC
>DOUO01000114.1 GCA_003520555.1 Oscillospiraceae bacterium | reverse complement strand
AAAGGCTTCCTGACGGAGGCTCCTCAAGTATTTGCTTTACCAAGCACTTGAGGAGTTGATTTTGGAAGCGGAAAACTCTGATGAGAAGGAGGAAGTATTTAATGCTTGAAACAGGAATAAAAGCGCCTGACTTTACGCTGCCCGACCAAAACGGCGAAATGAGGTCGCTTTCCGACTACAAAGGACAAAAGGTTATTTTGTATTTTTACCCGAAGGACAACACACAGGGCTGCACCAAACAAGCATGCTCATTCGGCGAGCTGTATCCTCTTTTCCGTGAAAAAGGCGCGGTCGTGCTCGGCGTAAGCAAAGACAGCGTTGCTTCCCACAAAAGGTTTGAGGAAAAATACGGTCTGCCCTTTACCCTGCTTTCAGACGTTGAAAAAACCGTAATTCAGGCGTATGATGTTTGGAAAGAAAAGAAGCTGTACGGCAAGGTCAGCATGGGTGTTGTTCGCACAACTTATTTGATTGACGAAAACGGCGTAATTGTAAAGGCGTTTGATAAAGTTAAGGCGGCGGATAATCCGAACCAAATGCTCGGTGAGCTCGAATGAGGATTATTATTGCGCCCGCAAAGCAGATGAAAACAGACCTTGACAGCTTCGCGCCGGAATCATTGCCCGTATTTATCGAAAAAGCGGAAGCGTTGAAGGACTATATAAATTCGCTTTCATACGAAGGGCAGAAAAAGCTTTGGGCTTGTAACGATAAAATAGCCGCAGAGAACTCGCGGCGTTTTTCCGATATGGACTTGCGCAGGGCGTTAACTCCGGCGATTATTGCCTATGACGGTATTCAGTACACGTATATGGCGGCTGAGGTTTTTGAAAACAGACAATTTGATTATGTAAACGCGCATCTGCGGATTTTGTCGGGCTTTTACGGCGTTTTAAAGCCAATGGACGGCGTTGTGCCTTACCGCCTTGAAATGCAGGCAAAGACAAAGATTGACGGCTTTAAAAATCTTTATGAATTTTGGGGAGACAGCCTATATCGCGAGGTGTTGCCGGAGGACGGAGTTATCGTAAACCTCGCTTCAAAGGAATACTCAAAATGCGTCGAAAAATTTTTGCAGTCCCGGGACAGGTTCGTAAACGTTGTTTTCGGAGAGCTTATTGACGGCAAGGTTGTCCAAAAGGGCGTTTACGCAAAAATGGCGCGAGGCGAAATGGTCAGGTTTGCCGCGGATATTAACGCTCAAAGCCCCAACGACCTGAAAAGCTTTAACATACGCGGATACGCTTTTGACGAGCTGCGTTCAACCGAAAACGAATTTATTTTTATTAAATGATTATCTGTAATTTCAGGGTTCGGATTTTCCGCGCCCTGTTTTACTTTGTTTACCGAGCCTTGCGTAAGCGGCCGTAATATTTGCAATATTTAAATGCTTTTCCTGCAAAATTTCAATAAATTTATCAAAAAGATTTTTATCGGATATTTTTTATGAATTTTTATTATTGTATCTTGCGTAATAAAATCTTATAAAATAATCGGCGTATGGTAAACCGTCCGATTTCCGGTTAAAAATTTGTCATTATTCTTTTTCATATTTATTCTTATTATCTCTTTATGCTATAATAATATTTGTATATTGTATTTGGCTAATAGGAGGAAAATATGAAAATCGGATTTGATAATAACAAGTATCTTGAAATGCAGTCACAGCACATCCGCGACCGAATTTCCGAGTTCGGCGACAAGCTTTACCTTGAATTCGGCGGCAAGCTTTTTGACGACTACCACGCTTCACGCGTATTGCCGGGCTTCAAACCCGATTCCAAGCTTCAGATGCTGATGCAGCTTAAAGACGAGGCTGAGATTGTTATTGTAATAAACGCCGACGATATTGAAAAAAACAAGGTTCGCGGCGATTTGGGCATTACATATGATTTGGACGTATTAAGGCTTATTGACCTTTTCCGCAACCGCGGACTGTTTGTTCCTTCGGTTGTGCTTACACGTTTTTCAAAGCAGCCCAACGCGGTTAACTTTGAAAACCACCTGAAGGAAAACGGAATTAACGTTTATCATCACTACTCAATACCAAATTACCCAACCGACGTTGACCTTATTGTAAGCGACGAGGGCTACGGCAAAAACGATTATGTTGAAACCTCACGCAGACTTGTTGTAATTACCGCTCCCGGTCCGGGTTCCGGCAAAATGGCTGTTTGTCTTTCGCAGCTTTATCATGAGCACAAGCACGGAATTGCGGCCGGCTACGCAAAGTTTGAAACCTTCCCTATTTGGAACCTTCCGCTTAAGCACCCCGTAAATGTCGCTTATGAAGCCGCTACGGCGGATTTAAACGACGTCAATATGATTGATCCGTTTCATTTGGAGGCATACGGCAAAACCACGGTTAATTACAACCGCGACATTGAGATTTTCCCCGTGCTCAACACTATGTTTGAGTTGATTTTGGGTGAATCACCCTACAAGTCTCCAACTGACATGGGCGTTAACATGGCAGGCAACTGCATTATTGACAATGACGCTGTTTGCCTTGCCGCCAACCAGGAAATTATACGCCGTTATTATACCGCGCTTACAAACGAAACCAAGGGCGTCGGAAACCCCGGTGAATCATATAAAATCGGTCTTTTGATGAAACAAAACAAGCTTACCATTGAGGACAGGGCTGTTGTAGCTCCGGCGCTTGAAAAGGCAAAGGAAACAGGCGCTCCCGCCGCGGCAATTGAGCTTGCGGACGGCACAATAATCACCGGCAAAACCACAAACCTTTTGGGAGCGTGCTCGGCTATGCTGTTAAACGCCCTTAAACACCTGGCGCGTATTCCCAAGGAGGTTGATATCCTTGACGCGGCGGTTATTGAGCCTATTCAGAAGCTTAAGGTTGAAAGCTTCGGTTCAAACAACCCGAGGCTTCATACCGATGAAATTTTGATTGCGCTTTCCATGTCGGCGGTAACAAATCCCACGGCAAAGGTCGCAATGGAAAAACTGCACATGCTGAAGGACACCGAAGCGCACGCTACCGTTATTTTGTCGGAGACCGACACCAGAACGCTTAAAAAGCTGGGCATAAGGCTTACAACCGAACCCGTGTATGAAACCGAAAGGCTGTACAGAAGGTAATTAACTGCAGTAAAAACTTAACATAAAAGATTGTAGGGACGTTAAAGCGTACCCTACATTTTTTAAATATTCTTTTCGGATTGTTTTCGTTTGAGCGTGTTTGCTCAAGGATGCTTGATTTTGTGTAAAATCAAAATTTGTCATAAAATTTTATAAAATTTATTGATTATATTTATGTTTTATGTTATGATGTATACAAATATGCAAACTAAAAAAATTATCTAACCGGAGGTTTTTATGAACGTAACAAATGACATTCGCTACATAGGTGTTAACGACCATAAAATCGACCTTTTTGAAGGTCAGTATATCGTTCCAAACGGTATGGCGTATAACTCTTACGCGATTATCGACGACAAAATTGCGGTTATGGATACCGTAGACCGCAACTTTACTCACGAATGGCTTAACAACCTTGAGGACGCTCTTGACGGAAGAAAGCCCGATTACCTGGTAGTTCAGCACATGGAGCCCGACCACTCCGCAAATATCAAAAACTTTATGAACAACTATCCCGACGCCGTAATTGTTTCATCCGCCAAGGCTTTCACAATGATGAAAAACTTTTTCGGCACGGATTTTGAGGACAGACAAATTGTGATTAAAGAGGGCGACACACTTGAGCTCGGAAAGCATGTACTCAACTTCGTCGCCGCTCCCATGGTTCACTGGCCTGAAGTTATGGTTACCTACGACAGCACAGACAAGGTTCTTTTCTCAGCTGACGGCTTCGGCAAATTCGGCGCGCT
>DOUO01000037.1:12812-28574 GCA_003520555.1 Oscillospiraceae bacterium | reverse complement strand
AGGCAGTCAAAGCTTACGCCGGGGTTCTCAACGGGAGTCCACTGGGGATCCGAGAAGATGTAGATGTCGGGCTCGTTGCCGTCGGCAATGGGCTTTGACCTTTTGTACATCTTTACATAGTCGTCGGACATATACTGGAAGTTGAGCATCCAGTTGTACATGATGTTTTCCTCACCCTCGGGGATAAGAAGGTGAACCTTAACCATGAATTCTTCATCAAGGCCGGCAAAGCAGGTTGCGTGATAAAGCTTTTTATAGCGCGCGCTGTAAACGGCGTCCATAACAACCTTGTCCAAAGCCTCGCAGTCTACTCCGGGCTCGCCTGCAATGCGGCGCGCGGTTGCGTAACGGCCTGTAATTGCGCCGTCGTTGAACAGAAGAACCTTTGCGTCGGCGTCAAGACCGAACTCCTCCGCACGGTAAACGGGCATGTCCGTAACAATTGTTCCGGGTGAATTTTTGGCAAGGTTATACGCTTCCTTCAAGGTGTTGACCTTAACAACATTGTTGCCGTAAAAGGCGGCTTCAATGATTGCTCTTGTCTTTGAGAAACCGACCTTGCCCTTGCCGATTTCATTTAACGGATAATAAGCTTTTGTTGACATAAAATATACTCCTTTATCTATGTACTTGCCCTGAAAACAGGGCTGTTAATATACCATTAAAAATATAATCGTATCAAAGGTTATTATAACATTATACAAAGGCTTTTGCAAGTCAAATAATACGGCATATGCATTTTTATTTTGTAAAAATTGCAAAAAACCGAATTAATATTCTTTAAAGTAAATATAAGCAACATTCAGGCGCAATTGAATTTTTTGCCCTGCAAAAATATTATTATTCGCGCAAAAAAGACCGATTATTCATTTAAGCGGCAAAATAAGCCCGAAAGTTTGTTTATAATCAATAATTGACTTCGTTTTGCTATGGTGATAAAATAGTTGAGTACTTATTTTCGGAATATATATGGAGTTTATTATGATTAAAAAAATCGGCGCGCTTATTATATGCGCGGTTTTGTGCCTTTGCGTTTTTGCCGGTTGTTCAGACGACAACAACTCGGAGATTGTCGGAAAGTGGACGCCCTCAACCGTTATGCTCGGCACAAACACAATTTCCTACAGCGATATCGCCAAGGAGGGCAAGGAGTTCAGCCTTGAGTTTGAAAACAGCGGAAAATGCAGGCTTGTGCTCGGCGGAATTGAAAACGAAGGCGAATACACCTTCAACGAAACCTCGGTTGACATAAGCTACGGCGGTCAGAATTTGAAGCTCGGCTACAATCAGGGCATTTTAACTTTGACGCTGAACTACAACAACGAAACAACGTCGTATATGTTTTCAAAGGTTGTTGAACAATAGAATACGAAACACGGGTTCGGTTTTAGCCGAACCCTTTTTTATAAAAAAGCGCCGGCTCGTTGAGCCGGCGCGCGTTATTCGTCGTCTTTATGTCTGTATTCCATTGCCGAAAAGTCGATTTCGGGGGTTTGAGTTATATTAAAAACCTCCTCGCGGTATTTGCGGTCAACCTTTGACTTATAAATAAAGCCGGCAAACAGCACCAGCATACCCAACACCACCACAAGGTAATGGTACAAAAACGTACAGCCGGCAATGATAATCAATATGCCCAAAATCATTACGGCATAAGCGTTGTAGCGTTTTTTTCTGTGTTTTTCCTCGGGAGTCATAACCCTTCACCTCGCTTGAATTAATGATACCACAAACACAGCCGGATTGCAACCGCTTATTTGCCGCGCAGGGTGAATTTTGATTCCGTGCCGCGCGCAAGCTTGATGAAATTCGGGTAATGCCTGCAAATTACAAGCGCCGCAGCCGCGATTGCCAAAATTTCAACCCAAACATCGGAAACGCCCAAAAACGCCAGCGCCACGGGGCACACCGCCGCTGCGCAGCATGAGGCGACCGACATATATTTAAGCGTGAACAGCAGCGCAAAGAAAACCGCCATCGCGATAAGCGTCATGCGCCAGTCAACAAACCAAATTGTGGCAAAGCCCGTAATAAACGCCTTGCCGCCCTTAAAGCCGTACCAAACGGGAAAGCAGTGGCCTATCATGCAGAACAGTCCCGAAAACTGCGCGCCGAGCTGCCACTGACCGTAAAGCGCGTTCATGACGATTGCGGTCGCAAGCACCGGCAAAACGGTTTTGAGCGCGTCGATTAAGATTACCGACCAGCTTACGGCGTTGTTGCCGTACACGCGCTTGAAGTTTGTAAAGCCGGGGTTGTTGCTTCCGTATTTGCGGATATCGTCATGATACACAAGCCTTGATAAAATTATAGCGCCGTTTATTCCGCCCGAAAGGTAAGAAACCGCGGCGGAAATTATTAACACAGCCGTCATTGCTGCGAAAACCTTTCAACGTTTTTGCCGAACGAAAAGATCGCGATTGCGTCCGCGCCGATTGAAGCGCCGATAATAGGCCCGATGAAGCCCGTGTAAACGTCCTTGCAGTTGATTTTTTCCTTAAGCAGCCTTGCGGCTTCGTCCGCGTCCGCCGCGCAGTCGGAATGGAAAACATAAATTGTCTGTTCTTCGGGATTTTCAATGGCTTCGGCGGTAAGATTTACAATTTCCTCAATGGAATTTGCCCTGCCCTTCACCTTCTTGATGGGAATGTTGTTGCCGGTTTTGTCGGATACGATAATCGGCTTTACGCCCAAAAGGTTGCCGAAGAACGCGGATGAACCCGTTACTCTGCCTGCCGCCCTGAGCGCGTTGAGGTTGTGCACGGTGACAAACTGGTTAACGTTGTTCCTTACCGCGTTAACCTCGCTGTAAATATCCTTTGCGGACTTGCCTTCGTCCCTGAGCTGAGCCGCCCTGATTGCCAGCATACCTTCGCCCATACAGGCGTTCAGGGAATCCACGCAGTATATTTTTGCGCCGTCGTACTCCTTTTCAAGCTTTTCGGCAACATGGATTCCGGTAAAAACCGAACCCGACATCTTGCCCGCGCAGGCTACGTAAACGATATCATAGCCCTGTTCAAGCACGGCGCGGAAGTCGTGCTCAAAGGTTGCCTCGGGAACCTGGGTGGTTGTTACGCGGTTGCCGCCCCGGATTGTGTCATAAAGCTCGTGCGGGGTAAAATATTCCCAATCAAGGCTTGCCGGGGTTTGCCTGCCGTCGCGCACGGTGTTCATTTTCAGGTAGTCTATGTTATATTTTTCACGCAAATCTAAGGGTAAATCCGAACAAGAGTCTGTCAAAATTTTTACGGGTCTCATATTTATATTCTCCTTTATTCAAAAATCATGATGTAGTCGTAAACCGGCTGTCCTCCGTCAATCATTACTGTTTCAAGCCTTGGGTATTCCGCCCTGAGCTGTTCAAAAAGCGCGCCGGTTTCCTGAGCGGAGGCGTCCTGACCGCACACGACAAGCAAAATGTCGTAGCTTCCGGCGTTAAGCTTCTTTGCCAAATCAAGCGCCGCGCCGTTGCGGTTTTGGCTGTCGGAAATAATTTTACCGTTGGCAAAGCCGATGAAGTCGCCCTTTGACACCTCAACGCCGTCCATTTGAGCGTTGCGCACGGCTTTTGAGACATTGCCCGTCACAACGCCGCTGATTATTTCGTCAAGCCCCGCCAGAATTTCGTCGGTATTGTTTGACGAGGTGTCCATCATCGAAATAGCGGCGTAGCCGTCGCCTATTGTTTTGCTGTTTACCACGCGCACATCGGCGGCGCTGTACATCTGAGCCGCCTGCTGGGCGGTAAGGATTATGTTGCCGTTGTTGGGGAAAACAAATATAACGTCGGCGTTTACGCTTTCAAACGCCTTAAGAAAATCCTCGGCGGAGGGGTTCATGCTTTGACCGCCGTCCACAACATAATCACAGCCGAGCGAAATAAAGGTGTCCTTTATGCCCTTGCCTGCCGCCACGCTGATGACAGCGTAAGGCTTGTGCGGCTTTGTAACCTTCGGCACAAAGGTTTCTTCCCCGTGGACTTCGTTGTGCTGCAGCGTCATGTTTTCCATTTTTGTAGTAAGAAATTCACCGTAAAGCTGGCAATGGTTAAGGATGTCGCCGGGCTTTTTTGTGTGGACGTGAACCTTTACAATGCTGCCCTCGCGAAAAGCCACAACGGAGTCGCCGACGCCGTTAAGGTAATTTATGAGCTCGTTTATATCAAAATTTTCAATGTCTGTCTTGCTTCTTTGAAGCCTGAGCAAAAATTCGGTGCAGTAGCCGAACTCAAGCTCGCTGTCCTCGGTAAAGGCGTCAAGGTTAACTCTTTTGCCGGACGGGGAAACGGAGATATGCTCCTCAAAGTTGCCCTCAAGCGCGGAAATCATGCCGTCGGCAATGTAAATAAGCCCCGCGCCGCCGCTGTCAACAACGCCTGCTTCCCTGAGCACGTCAAGAAGCTCGGGCGTGCGGTCAAGCGACAGCTTGAATTCGTCCGTCATTTGCTTAAAAAAGCTTTCAATCGTGCTGTTGCCGTCAACATGAGCCGCCGCGCAGCCCACGCCGTCCTTGAGCACGGTAAGAATTGTGCCCTCTACAGGGTTTGAAACCGCTCCGTAGGCTTCGTCAACAGCGCGCCTGAAAGCGTACGACACCGCGGTTACGTCGGCTTCCGTAACGCCGTCCAAGCCCTTTGCAAGCCCCGCAAAAATTCTTGATAATATTACGCCGGAGTTTCCGCGCGCGCCCAAAAGCATTCCGTTGGCGGCGGTTTTTACCGCCATGAAAAGCGGCGTTTCTTTGACGTCACGCAAAGCCGAAACGCCTGCGTCAATGGTTAAAAGCATGTTGTCGCCCGTGTCTCCGTCGGGAATAGGAAACACATTCAGGTCGTTTACGGTTTGCGCGTTTTTGCTTAAGTTAGCCGCTCCGCCGGACAGCATTTTGCAAAACATCGCGCCGCTGAGTTGTTTATTTGACATAATATCAGTCCTAAATAATACTGTTTTAAGTAATTGTCGTTCCTATAAATGATACAATAAATCAAAAAAAATGTCATATACGTTTTAAACTTATTTTGTAGAATAAGAAACAAAATTCGATGTTTTTGTGGTATAATACTCAATAAACAGGAAATTTGTATAAATTTGTAGAAAAATGTCGAACGGAGGAACGTAATGAATCCGATACGCAACTTAACCGATTTACGGGTAATTAAAACAAAACGCGCGATACGCAACGCGTTTGCAAAGCTTTTGACCCAAAAGGACGCAAACGACATAACCGTTACCGAGCTTTCGCGCGAGGCGAACATCAACCGCAAAACCTTTTACAATTACTATTCGGGAGTGTACCAAATTGCCGACGACATGCTTTATGAAATCGGCGAAAGCTATGAAAAGATATTAAGCGGAATTAAATTTGAGCGCAACATGGACAGAGCCGACCAGCTTTTGAACCGCATGACCGCGCTTGTTGAGTCAGACCCCGAGTTTTTTACCTATGTGTTTACAATGAACGCCGACCAAAAGCTGGCAAACTCAATTATTGAGCTGCTTAAGGAAAAAACAAAAGCCGCCATGCTGAGCCAGATTTCACTTGACCCCGCGGCGGCGGATATTATACTGAATTACAGCTTCAGCGGTATGCTTGCGGTTTACCGTCAATGGCTTTCGTCCGACCGCAGACAGCCGCTGAGCGAGATTTCAAGCCTTATTTCGGTGATGAGCTTTTCGGGCTTAAACGGCGTTTTCGATTTGCTTGCCTGATTTGAAACGTCAAACGCGGTAACGGAGCTGAAACAATCACGTGTTTGTAACCAAATGCTCAATCAAAATTTTTATTCCCATCAGAATCAGAATTACGCCGCCGGCGAATTCCGCCTTCGCCTGAAATTTCGCGCCGAAAACCGCGCCGATTTTTGTACCGGCGGCGGAAAACAAAAAGGTTGTAACGCCGATTGTGAGCGCCGACGGCAGCACGGCAACGTCCAAAAACGCAAAGGTTACGCCCACGGCAAGGGCGTCAATGCTTGTTGCCACGGCAAGCGGAAGCATTGTTTTGGGTGAAAACGAGGAGTTTTGGCTTTCACCTCCGCCAAAGGCTTCGCGAATCATGTTAGCGCCGATAAGCGTAAGCAACGCGAAAACAATCCAGTGGTCAAAGCTTTTAATAAGCCCTTCAAACTGCCTGCCCAAAAGCCAGCCGATTACGGGCATTAACGCCTGAAAACCTCCGAAGTACGCGCCTGCGATAACGCAGTGGCGCGGCTTTATTTTTTTGACGGAAAGACCCTTGCAAACCGACACCGCGAAGGCGTCCATTGAAAGCCCCATGCCTATAATCAAAATTTCCCAAAAACTCATAATTTACCTCTATTTAAAAACAAGCTGAACCAGTACCATGTAAAATGCAACGCCCGAAAACACACTGATAAGGGTGTTTCTGCGCCAGACGTGAAGCCCCAGCACAAGCAGGGAAGCCAGAAGCTCGGGAATACCCCACGGATAGGAAAACACGTTTACGCCCTTAAAACAGTATACAACAAGCATGCCTATAACAGCATATGGCAGAACACTGCCGAGATATGTTACCACCTTTGGCCTTTTTCTGCCCTCGGGAAAGGCAATGAACGGCGAAAAGCGCAAAAACGCCATGATTGCCGCCATTACCGCCACAAGTATAAGCGAATGTCTGACGTCAATCATCTTTGTCCGCCTCCTTTTCCCCGGCGCCTGTTTTGTCAAGCTTTTTGCGGAACAAAAGGAGCTCCGCCGCGATAAGCACCATGCTTGGAATAATGAACATGTCCGCGCCGAAGATTATAAGGCACACTACGGTTGTGGCAATGCCCAAAAGCGCCGGAAGGTGCTCTTTGGTGCTCATCCACTGTTCAACCATAATTACAATGAACAGCGCGGTCATCGCGAAATCTATACCCTTGCTGTCAAAGGGAAGAAATTCGCCCAAAACCGCGCCGAGGGTGCAGCCCGTAATCCAGTAAAGGTGGTTAAGCGCGGTAAGGAAAAAGTAGTATTTTTTGGGATTTATTGTTTCGTCAAGCTTGGCTGAACAGACTATCGAGTAGGTTTCGTCTGTCAGTCCGAAAATCATGTAGGGCTTCAGCGCGCCCGCGCCCTTGTATTTGTCAAGCAGAGAAAAGCCGTAAAAAAAGTGGCGCGCGTTGATAATAAAGGTCATCACGGCGGTGGTCAGGATTGTGGCGCCGCTCGCGAGAAAGTCAACGCCTGCGTACTGACCGGAGCCCGCAAACATTGTGCAGCTCATAAGAAGCGCCCACCAAAAGCTGTAGCCCTTGCTTTGCAGCATTACGCCGAAGCCCATACCCAGCGCCAAATATCCTGCCAAAATCGGCAGGCTGTCCTTAAACGCCCTTTTCAGGGTTGTTTTTGTCATATGCCAAAACCCTTTCAGTCGTATTGAAAGTACTGAGTAGACAGCACCTTAAAGTGATTTTTTTTAAAGTCAATTATGCCCTGAGCCTTAAGCTCGCCGAGCGAACGCGAAAGCGAGGCGCGGTCAACGGCAAGGTAATTTGCCAAATCCTCGCGCGAAAACGGAATGTCAAATTCATAGCTGCGGTTTTGCTCGGCAAAAAAGTAAAGTATTTTCAAAATTTTGTCGCGTATGCTGCGCTGGCAAAGGCAGTAAAGATGAAGCGACAGGTCGCGGAACATGCTGCGCTGGGATTCTATCATGTTTACAAGCAGACGGTGCTGAATAACCGCCAGCGCTTCGTTTACCTGATAAATCGCGTCGCGGTTTATCATCAGCATAACGGCTTGCTCCTTTGCCTCAACCTCGACCTGAGTGTTGATGTAGTCAAGGATTGAAAACAGCGTGCCGCTGGTTTGGTTTGAGCCGATGTGATTGTGAAGCAGACGGTTGCCGGAATAATCAATTCCGTACACAATCACCTCGCCCGAAAACACGGCGCCGAGGTGGTTTGAAAGTCCGCCGGTAAGCCGTGCCGCCTGACCTTGCTCAAGCTCAATTAAATAAGGCTTAGCAAAGGCAATAAACCGGCTGATTTGATTTTTGTCAAGTCCGCTGAACAGCGTATGCTTTATAAGCAGTTCGAGGTATTCGTCACTCAGACTGCTTTCCTTGCGGTATTTTTCCATATTTCCTCCGTAGGATTGTTTAAGAGGTATTTGCCGTTAAAAGCGGCATTATTGATTATAACACAAAAATTTGCATTTGCAACATCTAATTTACAAAATTTATAAAATACGCGCGGACATTTTTACTACGTGGCAAACTCAACAAAAAAACATATCTCAATTGTGCAAAATATCCTATTGGAGTAACGGGTGTATTGTGATATAATTAATTATATATGCGGTTTTTCCGCAATCTCTTATACGGAGGTAAAATATGAAAATACACGGTATAAAGGTGCCGCACCGCAAAAACACCGCGGGTTCGGCTCCGGTGAGGCTTGACCTGCCGGACGTGCTGACAATTCCGATGTCAATGCACATCGGCAGACCTTCCGCCCCGATTGTCAAAAAGGGCGATTACGTAAAGGTCGGTCAGAAAATTGCCGAGGCGAGCGCCTATGTTTCCGCCCCGATACATTCGGGAGTTTCGGGCACGGTTGAAAAGGTTGACGAAATTCTGATTTCCAACGGTCAAAAGGTTCCCTGCGTTGTAATCAGGCCCGACGGCTTGCAGGAAAGGTTTGAGGGCATTGCCCCGCCGGTGATTACCGACCACGAAAGCTTTGTAAAGGCGGTTGCCGAAAGCGGCTCCGTAGGCCTCGGAGGAGCGGGATTTCCCACAAACGTTAAGCTTAACGTCCGCGATTTAAGCGAAATCGAGGCGGTAGTGATTAACGCCGCCGAGTGCGAGCCGTACATTACGTCGGACACGCGCACGATTATTGACAAGGGCGAATACATTTTCAAGGGCATTGACGCGTTTAAAAAATTCATGAAGATTCCGAGGTATATCATCGGAATTGAGGACAACAAGCAGGAGGCAATCGCGCGCCTTAAGGAGCTTGCAAAGGGCAGAACCGACGTTGAAATACACGTTTTGCCGTCAATTTACCCTCAGGGCGGCGAAAAAGTGCTGGTTTACAACACCATGGGACGGCTGATTCCGAAGGGAAGCCTTCCGCTTGACGTGGGCGCGGTTGTAATTAACGTAACCACGATGGCGTTTTTGGCTGAATATTTTGAAACGGGTATGCCGCTTATTGAGCGCTGCGTTACGCTTGACGGTTCGGCGGTCAGGGAACCAAAGAACGTTATTGTTCCCGTGGGAACGCCGATTTCCGAGGTGATTGAAGCGGCAGGCGGCTTAAAAAGCGAGGCGGCAAAGATTATTTACGGCGGTCCTATGATGGGAATTGCCGTGCCGGACGTCAATTCGCCCGTGCTTAAGAACACAAACGCGATTACCGTTATGGACAAAAATGAAGCCAAGCCGCCTAAAACCACGGCGTGCATAAACTGCGGCGCGTGCCTTAACCACTGTCCGCTGAGGCTTGACCCGAGGGCAATCGCAAGGGCATATAAAAACAATTCCGCCGCGGATTTAAGAGCTCTGCAGGTTGATTTGTGCATGGAATGCGGCTGCTGCAGCTACGTTTGCCCGGCAAAAAGGCCGCTTGTGCAGACAAACAAGCTTGCAAAGGCGGTTGTCAGAATATACAAGGACGCTCAGCGTGAACAAAAGGAAAAGGAGGGCAGGAAATGAGCAAGCTGATTTCACAGGTTTCGCCGCATTTTCATTCGCCGCGAACCACACAGGCAATTATGCTTGACGTAATTATTGCCCTTTTGCCGGCGGCGGTGATGTCGGCGGTAATCTTCGGATGGCGCAGTCTTTTGGTCATTGCGGTGTGTGTGGGCGTTTGCGTGCTTTCGGAATTTCTTTTCGAAAAGCTCTGCCGGCGCGATGTTACAATTAACGACCTTTCCGCCGTTGTAACCGGACTTTTGCTCGCGTTTAACCTGCCCGTTACAATTCCGCTTTGGCAGGCGGCGTTTGGCAGCGTTGCGGCAATTATTGTTGTTAAACAACTGTTCGGCGGAATCGGACAAAACTTCGCCAATCCCGCGATTACGGCGCGCATTATTATGATGACCGCGTTTTCCGGTACTATGACAAACTGGGTAGCCCCGAACCTTTCGGTCGGCGGCGCGGTTGACGCAACCTCGTCGGCAACTCCGCTGACGCTTATCGCGAAGGGAGAAACGGCAGCCCTGCCTTCTTACCTTGACATGTTTTTGGGCTTTCGCGGCGGCTGCCTGGGCGAAACCTGCGTTGCCGCGCTGCTGCTGGGCGGAATTTACCTGCTTGCGCGCAGGGTAATTAGCTGGCGCGCGCCGGCGGCGTTCATAGGCACGGTTGCGCTGATGTCGCTTATTTGCGGCAAAGACGTGCCGTATCAGCTGATGTCGGGCGGACTTGTACTCGGCGCAATCTTTATGGCTACCGACTACAGCTCAACTCCGCCCACAAAATGGGGCAAGATTGTGTTCGGAATAGGCTGCGGACTTATTACTGTTTTAATCCGCTTCTGGGGCAACTTCCCCGAGGGCGTAAGCTTTTCCATTTTAATTATGAACATACTTACGCCGTATATCACTAAGCTGACGCGTCCGAAGCCCCTGACGGGAGGTGCCGACAAGCTGTGAAAGATATAATAAAGCCGGTGGCGGTTCTGGCGGGAATATGCCTGGTTGTTACCGCGCTGCTGGCGTATGTTAACATGATAACGCTTCCCATAATTACTAAGGCGGAGGAGGAAGCCTCCGCGCAGGCAAGAGCCGAGGTTTTAAGCGAAGCCGACGGCTTTGAAAAGCTTGACCTCACGCTGCCCGAAGGTGTGCTGGAGGCGTTCGGCGCGACCAACGGCGCGGGTTATGTGTTTGAGCTGAGCTCAAAGGGCTACGGCGGAAATATTGTGCTGATTTGCGGAATTAAAGCCGACGGAACAATTGAGCAGGTAAAAACCCTGACGCACAGCGAAACAAGCGGTATAGGCTCAAAGGTCGTTGATAACGCAAGCCCGTACCGCAAGCAGTACGAGGGAAAAACCGAGGATAATTACGACAGCGTTGACGCCGTTACGGGCGCGACGATTTCCTCAAAGGCGTACAAAAAGGCAATTGACGCCGCTTTTGAGGCATATAAAGAAGTAAAGGAGGCAAAGTGATGACTACCCTGCAAAATTTTTCCAAGGGCATAATTAAGGAAAACCCCGTGCTTGTGCTTGTGCTGGGTACCTGTCCCACTCTTGCCACCTCAACCAGCGTTACCAACGCGCTGGGAATGGGAGTAGCGGCTACGGTTGTGCTGCTGTGCTCAAACATTGTTATTTCCGCGCTGAGAAAGGTTATTCCCGACAAGGTGCGTATTCCCTGCTACATTGTGCTTATCGCGGGCTTTGTAACCATGGTTCAGATGCTTGTGAAGGCGTTTGCGCCGGCGCTTGATCAGGCGCTCGGAATTTACCTGCCGCTAATTGTTGTAAACTGCATTATTTTGGGCAGAGCGGAAATGTTCGCAAACAAAAACAAGGTGTTTGATTCGGCGGTTGACGCCTTGGGCATGGGCGCGGGCTTTACGCTTGCGCTTGCAATGATGGCGCTGATTCGCGAGGTTTTCGGCAACGGCACGTTTATGGGTATGCCGATTCCCGTGCTGAGCGACAATAAGATTTCAATACTTACAATGGCGCCGGGCGGCTTCTTCGTGTTTGGCTGCCTGATTGCGCTGGTCAATAAATTCTCGGCGCACAAGCCGAAAAAACAGGAATTCGGCTGTGCCGGATGTCCTTCGGCGGCTGTGTGCGGAAAAACCTCCTGCGACGGAAAGGAGGCGGCGGCAAGTGACTAAGCTTATAATTATTTTGCTTTCGGCAGTGTTTATAAACAACTACGTGCTGTCGCGGTTTTTGGGAATTTGCCCGTTTTTGGGCGTTTCAAAAAAGCTTGACTCCGCAACCGGAATGAGCCTTGCGGTTATATTTGTAATGCTTATGGCAACCGCGGCCACGTGGCCTATTCAGACCTATCTGCTGACGCCGAACAATTTGGGATATTTGCAGACCATTGTGTTTATTTTGGTTATCGCGGCGCTGGTTCAGCTGGTTGAAATTGTGCTTAAGCGTTACATTCCGTCGCTTTACAAAAGCCTCGGCGTGTACCTGCCGCTTATTACCACAAACTGCGCGGTGCTCGGCGTTACAATTTTGAATATTACCGAGAACTACACCTTTGTTGAGGCTATGGTAAATTCGCTCGGAAGCGGCCTGGGCTTCTTTTTGGCGATGGTTATGTTTTCGGGCGTGCGCTCCACAATTGAGGGCAGCGATATTCCCAAAAGCTTTAAGGGCTTGCCCGTCACCCTTGTGGCGGCGGCAATTACCTCGCTTTCCTTCCTCGGCTTCGGCGGAGTAGTTGAAAACATGTTCGCGTAAGGGAGGCAGATTATGGATTTTACACCGATTTTTACAGCCGTAATCCCCGTGGTGATTATCGGCGTTATATGCGCGGCGGTGCTTGTTGCCGCGTCAAAAATAATGGCGGTCAAAGAGGATAAGCGTTTTCCCGCCGTGCGCGACTGCCTGCCCGGAGCAAACTGCGGCGCCTGCGGCTTTGCGGGCTGCGACGGATACGCAAAAGCGTTGTGCGAAAACCCCGGCACACCGGCAAACCTGTGTATTCCCGGCGGCGACGGCGTCGCGCGCAGCTTAAGCGAGGTGCTTGGCGTTGAGCTTGAGGATGTTGAGGAGCAGGTGGCGGTGGTTCACTGCGCGGGCGACTGCAATTTCACCGAGGACAAGGTTGAATACAGCGGTATGCAGTCCTGCGCCGCGGCAAAGCTGATGTACGGCGGAAAGGGCAGCTGCACCTACGGCTGTTTGGGCTTCGGCGACTGCGCGGCGGTTTGTCCGAACGACGCCGTTTGCATTGAAAACGGGATTGCGCACATTAATACGCGCCTCTGCGTTGGCTGCGGACTGTGCGCGAAGGCGTGTCCCAACCACATTATTTCGCTTGTTCCCGACGTTGAAAGGGTTGTTGTTACCTGTTCAAACAAGGACAAGGGCGCTTTGACGCGCAAGGTATGCAAAAACGGCTGCATAGGCTGCCGCAAATGCGTTAAGGCGTGTCCCAACGGCGCGGTTGCCGTTGTCGACAACTGCGCGGTGATTGATTATGAAAAATGCACGGACTGCGCGGATTTCGGAGCATGCGCGCGCGTGTGCACAACGGGTTGTATAATGATTTCCGACCTGTCGGGAATTCACAGGGTGAAGTAAATGCGTAAATTACCGCACAAAACGCGCGGCTGCGCCTGCGCTTTTACGGCATTTGCCGCGGCTTTTTTGAGCTGCGCCGAGGTATGCGCAAGCGAAACCGCTCCGTCCGACATTTACAACGCCGTCAAGGACAATCCTCAGCCCGAACAGGATTTTTATGCGGCTGTTCCGCTGATAATCGCCGGATTTTCCGCTGTTATTGTACTGCTGACCGCGCTGATGATTATTCGCGCGGTACACGCAAAGAAAAACAACAAATAGCGTTTTATTTCTTGATAAAATAAAAGCGAAATAAGATATACAAAATAAAACAGGGCAGGTTCAAACCTCAAATTCGGGTTTTGAACCTGCCCTTTATATTTATTTACGACGAAAACAGGAATCATACTAATACCAATCTTCATCAAGAAGCAGACTTTCTACTTTTTTACAAACAGCTGATAAGGAATTCCGAACCATTCGCGCACAAAAAACGTCGGCGCGTAAATAATTGAGGTGTCGGCGTTATACGCGCCGAAGTTCCATTTCAGTCCAAGCTGCTCCGCGATTATTTTGGCGCGCTGCTGATGAAAGCCGTCGGTGACGACAGCGATATTGTTTCCGAGGTTGTTTTTCTCAATTATTTCGTTTGAGAACTTCAGATTTTCCTTTGTGTCGGTTGATTTTTCCTCCAAAATCAGCCTGTCGGGAGAAACTCCGAGCTTGAGCAGATTATCATACATACACCGCGCCTCGCTGACGGGCTCGCCCTTGCCCTGACCGCCGGAGAGCACCGCCTTTGACTTTGGGTTTTCCCTAAGATATTTTTCCGCCGCCATAATTCTGCCGCCGAGCATGGTGGACGGATTGCCGCCGGGCATCACCTGAGCGCCGAGCACAACCGCCGTACTGTTTACGGGCGGACTTTGGTTCATGCCTGCTATCATAAACGAGGAAACGATTATTCCGTAAATTGCGAAAGCAACAAAAAGCGTGTTTACGGTGTAGTAAAGCGCTCTTGTGACAAAAAAGTGATTGCACGCGCCGTGAATTGCGCGGTGAAGCGGCCTGCAGGCGTTCAAAAACACCCACGCGCACAGCGCAAGCCCCGAAATATTGCCGACATTAATTACGTTGACGGTTATGGGAACGGCGAAAAAAACAAAACCGATTGCCGCCGCAATGCAGATAACCGTTCTTATGATTGTAAGCATTTTCAGCCTCCTGTCTTTTTCCGATTGATATTACAGCGGTAGATGATAAAAACGGGAAGTACCGCGTAATTTTTAACAAAAACAAAATCGGGCCCGGTCTTTAAGCGCGTCTGCGGTTTCACATGCGGCGCCTGCGTAAAGCTGACCGAACCCTCAATGGATTTTACCGGGTTATATATCGTATTAAAGCCGTCGGAAATTACAAATGCCGCGTGCCGATTTTACGAAAGCGGTTGTAACGCCTTTCGGTAAGCTCATCTGTTGACAGCTCCATATTTTTTTCAAAGGTTCGGCTGATAAGCAGCTTAAGGCTTTCGAACATCGCGCTGTCCTCGGCTCCGGGCTGACGGATAATACGCTCGATTACGCCGAAATCAAACAAATCCTGCGCTGTCATTTTAAGCGCGGCTGCCGCCTCGGGCGCTTTTGAGCTGTCCTTCCACAAAATTGAGGCGCAGCCTTCGGGCGAAATTACGGAATAAACGGAGTTTTCAAACATCCAAACCTCGTCCGCGACCGCAAGCGCAAGCGCGCCGCCGCTGCCGCCTTCTCCTATTAAAATAGTAAGAACCGGGGTTTTGAGCGTCATCATTTCCATAAGATTTTCGGCAATTGCCTGTCCCTGACCGCGTTCCTCCGCGCCGATTCCCGGAAATGCTCCGCTGGTGTCAACCAGGCAAAGCACGGGACGGTGGAACTTTTCAGCCTGCTTCATAAGCCTTAATGCCTTGCGATAGCCCTCGGGATGAGCCTGACCGAAGTTGCGTTCCATGCGTTCGCGGGTGTTTCTTCCCTTTTCAATGCCGATAACGGTGACAGGCATGTCGTAAAGCATGCCCAAGCCCGCTACAATTGCCCTGTCGTCGGCAAATCTTCTGTCGCCGTGAAGCTCAATGAAGCTTTCGCCGAACAGGTGCGCTATATAATCCACGGCGGTGAGCTTGTTGGCGTCGCGCGCCGCAATAACTTTTTCATATGCTGTCATCATTTTTCAACCGGCTCCTCATTTTCTTTGGGCATATAACCATGAAGCTTCAAAAGCTTGGAAATCGTAGGCTTAAGAGCGTGACGGCTTACGACCGCGTCAATAAAGCCCTTTTGCATTACAAAGCCCGAGGTTTGAAAGTCCTTAGGAAGCTTTTGCCTCATTGTTTGTTCAATTACGCGCGGACCGGCAAAGGCAACAAGGCAGTCCGGTTCGGCAAGAATGATGTCGCCCTCCATTGCGAACGAAGCGGTTACGCCGCCCGTTGTGGGGTCTGTGAGCACTGTTATGTAAAGCAGTCCCGCGTCGCTGTGGCGCTTGACCGCTCCCGAGGTTTT
>DOUO01000037.1:0-12666 GCA_003520555.1 Oscillospiraceae bacterium | reverse complement strand
GTGGCATATTCAAAGGCACGGGTGATTTTTTCGCCTGTTACCGTACCCATGCTGCCCATCATAAATTCGGCGTTCATTACGCACAGCACGGTTTCGATTCCGTCAATAAGGCATAATCCGCAGGTAACGCTTTCGTTGCCCTTGTCCTTTGCCTTTTCAAGCTTATTATCGTAGCCGGGAAAGTCAAGTATATTGACGCTTTTAAGCTGAGCGTCTCTTTCCTTAAAGCTGCCCTTGTCGGCAATCAGCGCGATTCTTTTGCGCGCGCTTAGTCTGAAATGATGATTGCAGTTTGTGCAGACGTTTAAGTTTTCCTCCATGTCGGTGGTGAGCAAAAGCGTGTTGCACTTGGGGCATTTTGTCCACATTTCCTCAGGGACAAAGGGCACGTTTGCCTGTTTGTCGGGAGTTGCCTCCAAATCATTTTTCGGTTTTACAAATGCAAATAAATCCATAGCTTTCTCCGCGCCGCCGGGCGCAATAAATCACTTATACCAATATTATTAAAAGTGTAATTATCAGTCTTTTATTTTTCTTATTTTCTCAAAATTTTCCATAAAGTCCGTGGTGTATTCGCCGCTTACAAAGCGGTCGTCGGACAGGATTTCGGCAAGTATATCGCGGTTGATGTCAATGCCGTCTATGGTGAGCTCGGACAGCGCCATCTTCATTTTGCGGATTGCCTCGGCGCGGCTGCGCGCCTGAACTATGAGCTTGCCGATCATGCTGTCGTAATACGGCGGCACAACGTAGTCCTGGTAAATCGCGGTGTCAAAGCGTACAAACGAACCGCCGGGGGTGTGCAGTCTTTTTATTTTGCCGCAGCTGGGGCGGAAGTTTTTGTCGGGGTTTTCCGCGTTGATTCGGCACTCAATTACATTGCCGTGAGTAAAAATACTGTCCTGAGTGCGGTTGAGCCTCGCGCCGGCGGCAATGCGGATTTGCCACTGTACTATGTCAAGTCCCGTCACCATTTCGGTTACGCCGTGTTCAACCTGCAGACGTGTGTTCATTTCCATAAAATAGAAGTTGTTTTGCTTGTCAAGCAAAAACTCAACCGTGCCGGCGTTGACGTAATTAACCGCCTTTGCCGCCTTTACCGCAGCTATCATCATCTGCTTTCTGGTTTTTTCATCAAGCGCGGGACTGGGGCTTTCCTCAATCATCTTTTGATTTTTGCGCTGCACCGAACATTCGCGTTCGCCAAGACAGATTATGTTGTTGTATTTGTCGCACAAAAGCTGCATCTCAATGTGCTTTACGGGGAAAATAAACTTTTCAAGATAGCACGCGCCGTCGCCGAACGCCGCCTTTGCTTCCGACGAAGCCGACAAAAAGGCGTCCTCAAAATCCTCGATGTAATTTACACGGCGAATTCCCTTGCCTCCGCCGCCCGAACGCGCCTTGATAAGAAGCGGAAAACCGATTTCCTCCGCCTTTTTCACGGCTTCCTCAACGCTTTCGACGATGTCGCAGCCGGGGGTTACGGGAACTCCGGCGGCGCGCATGGTCTTGCGCGCGGCGTCCTTGTCGCCGAGCATGGCAATCATTTCGGAGCTCGGACCGATGAAGTTGATATTGCACTGTTCGCAAAGAGAAACAAACTTGGCGTTTTCGCTGAGCAGTCCGTAGCCCGGGTGAATTGCCTGAGCTCCGCTTTCAACGGCGACGGTCAGTATTGCCGGAATATTCAGATAACTGTCCGCAACACGGTTTCCGCCTACGCAGTAGCTTTCGTCGGCAAGCTGAACGTGCATTGCGTCTCTGTCGGCTTCCGAATAAATTGCCACCGTGGAAATGCCCATTTCGCGGCAGGCGCGGATTATGCGCACCGCAATTTCTCCTCTGTTTGCAACAAGTATCTTAGAAAACATCTTTTTACCTCGCATACTTTAGGTATTGATATTACTTATTTTCAATAAGGGCAAACGCAAGCTCGGCGCTTACGCACAGCTTGCCGTCAACGTAGCCCTTGGCGTCAATAAAGTAAAACGGACCTCTGTTTTTGGTAAGGGTGCAAACGCTTTCAAGCGTATCGCCGGGCTTTACGGGATTTTTGAACTTTACGTTGTTCATCTTGGTAAAATACGGCGTGCAGTCCTTAACCTTGTCCGCAAGCAGGCAACAACTTGCCTGTCCCATCATTTCGCAGAGGATAACGCCCGGAACAACGGGGTTGCCGGGAAAATGTCCCTGCAAAAAGAATTCGTCGCCCTTGATTGTGTAGCTGCCCCTGGCGGTTACGTCGTCAACAACCTCGGACTGCTCAACAAGAAGCATATTGTCGCGGTGGGGTAAAATCTTTTTTATTTCTTCCTGATTCATATGTACCTCACTTAATACTGAACAGCGGCTGGCCGTATTCAACCAAATCGCCGTCGTTTGCGAGCACGGCTGTAATTTCGCCGTCCTCCTCCGCCTGAATTTCATTCATACACTTCATGGCTTCGATAATGCACACAACATCGCCCTTTTTGACCTTTTTGCCTACGCTTACGTACGGGTCGGCGGCAGGTGAGGGAGCAACGTAGAACACGCCGACAATAGGAGCGTTAATTGTCTTGCCGCTGTCGGCAGGCTGCAAAGCCGCGGCGGGCTGAACAGGAGACTGCGCAGCGTTTGCGACGGGTTGAACGGGAGCCGAAACACATTCCTGAGCGGCGGTTTGCTTTTCCAGACGGATTTTGTTTGTTTCATCGGAAATTTCAATTGAAGCAAGCGAGCTGTCCTCAAGCACCTTTATATATTCTTTTAATGAATTGATGTCAATCATAAAAATCCTCCGTTAAATCTTCTTGAAAACAACGCAGGCGTCATGTCCGCCGAAACCGAGGTTTGTCGATGCGGCAACGTTTACGTCGCGCTTAACCGCTTTTTTGGGCGTGTAGTTAAGGTCAAGACCTTCGTCGGGCTCGTCAAGGTTAATGGTGGGCGGAATCATGCCGTCGTCAATTGCCTTAACAGCCGCGATTGCTTCAATCGCGCCTGTAGCGCCCAGCATGTGACCTGTCATTGACTTTGTCGAGCTGATGTTGCAGTCGTACGCCTTTTCGCCCAGCGCGCCCTTAATTGCCATTGTTTCGGTCATGTCGTTAAGATGCGTTGACGTGCCGTGAGCGTTGATGTAAATTTGCGCGTCGTCAGGCACCGCGGCTTCCTCAAACGCGATTTCAATTGCCCTTTGCAGGCCTGCTCCCTCGGGGTCGGGAGCGGTGATGTGGTGAGCGTCGCAGGTGTTGCCGTAGCCGCAGAATTCGGCGTAGATTTTCGCGCCGCGAGCCTTTGCGTGCTCATATTCCTCAAGTATCAGCATACCGGCGCCTTCGCCCATTACAAAGCCGTCGCGGTCTTTGTCAAACGGACGCGAAGCCTTTTCGGGGTCGGGGTTTGTGGACAGCGCCTTCATGTTTTGGAAGCCCGCGATTGTAAGCGGAGCAAGCACTGCCTCGGCGCCGCCCGCGATAATTGCGTCGGCGTAGCCGTCCTTAACGGCGTGAAAAGCCTCGCCGATTGAGTTAGTGCCGGTGGCGCAGGCGCTCATTACGGAAAGCGAAACGCCCTTTGCGCCGAAGCGGATCGCGACGTTGCCCGTGGCGATGTTGCCTATCATCATGGGGATAAAGAACGGGCTTACCTTGCGCGGACCGCCGTGGTCAAGACCGAGGGTGTTGTTTACAAAGGTTTCAAGTCCGCCTATGCCGGCGCCGATGTAAACGCCGAAGCGGTTTTCGTCGATTTTGCCCATGATGCCGCTGTCGTCAACAGCCTGCTGAGCCGCCGCGATTGCGTATTGGCAATAACGGTCAAGCTTTTTGGCTTCTCTTTTTTCAAAATATTTTTCAGGCTCAAAATCCTTTACGGTGCCTGCTATATGTACCTTTAAATCGCTTGTGTCAAATCGCGTGATGGTTTCAATTCCGTTTACGCCGTCAAGCATGTTTTTCCACATGGTCGGAACGTCGTTGCCCACGGGGCTTACCGCGCCGAGGCCTGTTACAACTACTCTTCTTGCCATAATTTCCTCCGTTTTACTTAAATGGCAAGTCCGCCGTCAACGCGGATAACCTCGCCTGTGACATAAGCCGCCTCGTCCGAGCAAAGGAAAGCCACAACGTTTGCCACGTCCTCGGGCGTGCCGATGCGCTTGGCGGGGATTTGAGCCTTCATGCTTTCCTTGATTTTATCGGAAAGGGCGTTTGTCATATCTGTGCCGATGTAGCCGGGAGCCACGGCGTTAACGGTTACTCCCCTGCCGGCAAGCTCGCGGGCTACGGATTTTGTAAGACCGATAATGCCTGCCTTTGAAGCGGAGTAGTTTGCCTGGCCGGCGTTGCCGATTAAACCGACAATTGACGAGGTGCTTACGATTCTGCCGCTGCGCTTTTTCATAAAGTGCTTGTAGGTGTGCTTAATCATATTAAACGTGCCCTTGAGGTTAACGCCGATTACCGCGTCAAAATCCTTTTCCTCCATATTGAGCACCAGCTTGTCGCGCGTGATTCCGGCGTTGTTGATTAAGATGTCAATGCCGCCGAAGTCGGCAATCACCCTGTCAACGACCTCCTTTGACTTTTCAAAGTCGGAAACGTCGCAGAAATACTGCTCAACCTTTGTGCCGTACCGCAAAAGCTCCTGTTTTGCGTTTTGACCTTCGGCTTCGTCGCCTACGTATAAAATCGCGATATTCGCGCCGTTTTGCGCAAGCTTTGACGCGATTGCAAGACCTATGCCTCTTGAGCCGCCCGTAACGACGGCTGTTTTGTTTTCAAAATTCATAAGTACCTCCAGTAAGGATTTATTTTAAAATCTCAGCTATATCTTCGGGGGTTTCCGCCTTGAACGCCTTTACGCCGCCGTCAATCCGCTTTATTAAGCCGGTAAGGGTTTTGCCCACGCCGACCTCAATAAAGGTGTCAACGCCGTCGGCAATCATGTTTTCAACAATTGTCTGCCAGCGCACGGGGCTTTCAACCTGCGCCTTTACAAGCGCCTTGAAGTCGCCTTCGTAAGGCTTTGCGGTTACGTCGGAGTAAATTTGGATTTGCGGCTGAGCAAAATCAACGTCCCGCATATAATTTGCAAGACCTTCCGCCGCCTGCGCCATAAACGGCGAATGGAACGCTCCGCTTACAGCCAGAAGCTTGGCTCTGCCGCCCTCAGCCTTGACGGCTTCGCAGAACGCTTCGGCGTTTTCGCCGGTGGTGGCGACAACCGTCTGCGCCGGAGAATTGTAGTTTACGGGATATGTTTTGTCAAAGCGCGAACAAATTTCCTCGGTTTTTTCGGGAGTTATCTTCATTACCGCCGCCATCGCGCCGGGGTTTTCCCTCGCGGCGCTGTCCATAAGCTCGCCTCTGCGGCAAACCAGCTTGAACGCTTCCTCGTTTGAGAGAATTCCCGAAAAAGCAAGCGCCGCTATTTCGCCGAGAGAAAAACCGGCAACGCAGTCCGGAGTGATTCCGGCTTCCTTAAGAGCGCACGCCGCCGCCAAATCCGCGGTGAAAACACAGGGCTGAGTGTTTACGGTTTGGCAAAGCTCCTCCGTTGTGCCCTCAAAGCACTGCTTTGAGGTGCCCGGGCGAACGCTGTCCGCCATGTCAAAAACAGCCTTTGCCGAGGGGTACGCTTCGCACATTGCCCTGCCCATTCCGGTGTATTGCGCTCCCTGACCTGAAAATACAAATGCTATTTTACCCATTTTGACGCTCCGTTCAACACTTCTTCAGCCTGCTCAAACATTTCGGTGATAATTTCACGCGCGGGCTGTTCCTTTTTTACCATGCTTGCCACCTGTCCGGCAAGAACGCAGCCGTTTTTGACGTCGCCCTCGCGCGCGGCTATGCGAAGCACGCCTGTGGCCATTTTTTCAAGCTCCTCGTCGGACACCCTTGAGGAGTCGTATTCCGCCTTTGCGTATTCCCTTGTAAAGGCGTTGCGGATTGAGCGCACCGGATGTCCCAGACGCTTGCCCGTTACCACGGAGTCATGATCCTTTGCCTTTAAAACCTTATCCTTATATGCCTGCGAAATCGTACATTCCTCAGCCACAAGAAATCTTGTTCCGACCTGCACGCCCACAGCGCCCAGCATGAACGCCGCGGCAATTTGTCTGCCGTCGGCAATGCCGCCCGCCGCGATGACGGGGATTGACACCGCGTCAACCACCTGAGGCACAAGCGCCATTGTTGTAAGCTCGCCCACGTGTCCGCCGCTTTCGCCGCCTTCGGCAATAAGCGCGAACGCTCCGCTTTTTTCCATTTTTCTGGCAAGGGCTACGCTTGCCACAACCGGAATTACTTTAATTCCGGCTTCGGTCCATTTTGCCATGTATTTGCCGGGGTTGCCTGCGCCTGTGGTAACAACCTTTACGCCTTCCTCAACCACAACGTCAGCGACTTCGTCCGCAAACGGGCTCATGAGCATGATGTTTACGCCGAAGGGCTTGTTTGTAAGCTCCTTGCACTTTTTAATTTCCGCGCGAAGCTGCTCGCCGTTTGAATTCATTGCGGCGATTAAGCCCAAACCGCCCGCGTTTGAAACGCCCGCGGCAAGAGACGCGTCGGCTACCCATGCCATGCCTCCCTGAAAAATAGGGAACTCAAGACCGAGCTCTTTATCTATAACTGTAGAAATCATATGTACAACTCTCCTTTTTTACAGCTGATTTTCATCAGCCGGCAGCAATTAACTATAATAAAAAAACATAATAAGCCAAGTATGGCATTATTAGATATATCATACCTCAAATCAGGGAAAATGTCAATTACCGAAACAGCGTTAAACAAAGCGCTGTTTGCACAAATTTGTCGGCAAACAGCGCTTTATACACCTGTCGTGAAGCAAAACGGCAAAAAATTATCCTTACGGCCGTAAAAATATTTTTGTAAGTTACGAGCAGTAATCCTCAAGGGTTTTTCTGAGCTTCTGTTCGCCCTCGACCTCAACGCCCTCGGCGAGCCTGTCGGCGTCGGATTTCGGAAGCCCGGTTGAAAAGGTTTCCGTAGTCATAAACGGGGCGTCGGCTCCCTTTTTATACACCACAAGCCTGCCGCTTTCCGACTTTATTACGTATTTGTTGGGTTCGGTATGCGCGGAGGCGCCCGCGGCGGAGGCGTTTGAAGGGGCGGAAAGCTCGCCGATGAACACGCTTGAAATTAAAATTACACCCGTCGCGGCAATGCAGATTGCTTTTTTCACACAAATCATTCCTATCAAAAATAATGCTTTGACCTTAGTTTTTCCGTTCAAAGCGCGTATATTCACCCATTTTCATAAAATTCGAGGAAGGTAAACTTATTTTTTCTAATAAAAATTTAACTTAAGATATTTATTTTTTACTTTTAAAGTGCTATAATAACAATATTAATATTTATAATCCGATAATAGCACTTTTCGGAAGCACGCCTTTTTTCGGCAATATTTCCGCGCTTTACGGATAATATTCAAGCAGGTTTTTCCCAAGTTTGATTACACAAGAGGAGTAAATATGCGAAATAAACGTGAAACAGACATAAGCAACTACACCGACAAGCTTGCCGAGTCCGGGGTGGTATCTCCGCAAAAAAAGCCGGGCGGCGGTAAAAATTTTCTGAAGGTAGTGGGAAAGCTTCTTCTGACGGTTTTCTCGGTGCTTTTTATAACGGGAATCATTACGCTGGTTTCCCTTTCAATTTATATTTTTACGCTCGCCTCGGAGCCTACGGGAATTGACCTAAAGGCAAAGTCGATGAACCAGACCAGCCGTATTTTCGTTAAAGACAGCAATACGGGCGAATTTGTTGAGCGCCAAAAGCTGTACAGCACGGAAAACCGTATATGGGTTAATAACAACGACATCCCCCAGGCGATGAAGGAATCCATCATTGCCATTGAGGACAAGCGTTTTTACGACCACAACGGCGTTGACTGGACGCGTACGCTTTCGGCTGTGGGCACGCTCGCGACCGGCGGAGATTCGTACGGCGGTTCAACAATTACACAGCAGCTTATTAAAAATATCACCGACGACAACGAGGTTTCAATTACGCGTAAGCTGCGCGAAATTACCAAGGCTCTTAAGCTTGAGCAGGAATACACCAAAGATCAGATTTTGGAAGCTTACTTAAACGTTGTAAACTTCGGCAACAACTGCCAGGGCGTTGAGGCGGCGGCTCAGCTTTACTTTGACAAGAGCATACGCAACTGTTCTCTTGCCGAATGCGCCGCGATTGCCGGAATTACGCAGAACCCTTCGCGCTGGAATCCGCTGCTTTACCCCGACCAAAACAAGGTTCGCCGCGAAATTATACTTAAGGAAATGTACGACCAGGGTAAAATTTCGCAGAAGGAATACGAGGCGGCAAAGCAGGAATCCGCAAAGATGAAGTTTGTAGGCCGCAAAAACATCAGCGAAGAGGACGATGACGACGCCGATTATGTACAGAACTGGTATTATGACCAGATGTTCTATGACCTTAAGGCCGACCTCGCGGACTACTACAACATCAGCGAGGGCGCGGCAAGCGAAAAGATTTACACAGAGGGCTTAAAAATATACTGCGCTATTGACGAGCAGATGCAGAGCTACATCGAGCAAGCGGCAATTAATATGGACCGTTCGGGCGATCCGGAGCTTCAAATAGGTTCGGTGATGATGGGCTTTGACGGCAGAGTTATTGCCACGGTGGGAAGCTCACAGAGAAAAACCACCGACCTTGCGTGGGACAGAGCCACGCACTCGGCGCTGCAGCCCGGTTCTTCAATCAAGCCCGTGTTTGTTTACCCCATGGGCATTGACAGCAAGCAGCTTTACTATTCGTCAACCGTTCTTGACGAACCAATTGAAAAATACGAATACAACGAATCAACCGACACATATACCGCGGGACCGAGCAACGCCTACGGTTCATACTTCGGCAACATGCTTCTGCCCGACGCTATCGAGTACTCATCAAACGCAACCGCGGTTCAGGTTTTGCAGATGGTAGGCGGTCCTTCGGCCGCGTATGAGAAGGCTGTCACAAAAATGGGCTTCACTCATTTGGCGGAAAGCGACCAGTACCAGATAGGTTCTCTTTCCATAGGCGGTATGAACGGCGGTGTTACCGTGCGTGAAATGGCGGCAGGCTTCACATATATGGGCAACGGCGGACTTTATTACAAGCCCTACACCTATTATTACGTGACGGATTCCGAGGACAACACAATCATCGACAACCGCGACGCGATTCCCAAGCAGGCGTATTCGGAAGAAACCGCCACCATTATGAACAGGCTCCTGCATTACAACGTTGAAAACAGCCAGCACACCAACGCGGTTCACGCTCAGATTTCAGGCTGGGATATTGTCGGCAAAACAGGTACCACCAACGACGACAAGGACTCGTGGTTCTGCGGTCTTTCGCCCTACTGCGTAATGGCAACGTGGACAGGCTTTGACAGCCCGCACACGATTTCGGACACAACGCGTTCGGCTAAATTCTTTGCCAAGGTTATGGGCGAATACCTTAAAAACAAGGAGAAAAAGGATTATCTGCTTTCGCCCAACGCAAAACCCGCAACCTATAATCCGCTTACGGGTCTTATTGTTTCCACCGAAAATGTTTCGGGCAAATATATAGGCTATTACACCGAGGACAACATGCCGGGCTACGGCGACGCTTACTACGGAGATTACAGCTTCGGCGGCGACCAAAGCTACACCGGCGAAAGCAGCTATTCGGAGCAGTCGTCATATTCGGGCGAGCAAAGCTCGGGCTCAGGCGAAGCGTCGCAGGGCAGCGAGGTTTCCGGCGGCGAAGCTTCACAAGCCTCGGGCTCAGGCGAAGCGTCGCAGGGCAGCGAAGCTTCACAGGGCAGCGAGGCCTCGGGCGGCGGAGGCAGAAGCGGAGAACCGCAGCAGAGCAGCGAAGGCGGCCAGATTACGCCGGAATAATTAACAATCAATAAACGTGGTTAACGATTAAACACCGACGTGTTTTAACCACTAATCACTTACTAAAGGATGGTTTTAGATATGGTATCAGTAGCAATTATGGGACACGGAGTTGTCGGTTCGGGCGTTGCGGAAATTCTTTTGACTCACAAGCAAAAGCTTTTTGCGAGCCTGGGAGAGGAAATTCACATCAAAAAGGTTCTTGACCTTCGCGAATTTCCGGACAGTCCGATTGCCGACAGATTTACCAAGGATTTTGAAGAAATTATCAACGACCGCGAAATCAGGGTTGTGGTTGAGGTTATGGGCGGCTTAAACCCTGCCTACGATTACGTCAAGCGTTGCCTTAAGGCGGGCAAAAGCGTTACGACCTCAAACAAAGAGCTGGTTGCGGCGCACGGCGCGGAGCTTTTGCAGATTGCAAAGGAAGAAAACGTCAACTTCCTGTTTGAAGCTTCCGTAGGCGGCGGTATTCCTATTATCCGCCCGATGAATCAGTGCCTTGTCGCAAACAACGTCAACGAAATTGCCGGTATTTTAAACGGTACAACCAACTTTATTCTGACTAAAATGATAGAGGACGGTATGCAGTTTGAGGATGCCCTTAAGCTGGCGCAGGAGCTTGGCTTTGCCGAAAGAAATCCTGCCGCCGACATCGAAGGTCACGACGCCTGCCGCAAGATTTGTATTCTTGCTTCACTGGCTTACGGCAAGCACGTTTACCCCGATTCGGTACATACCGAAGGAATTACAGATATCACCCTTGAGGATGTTAAGTTTGCCGAAAAATTCGGCTATGTTATAAAGCTTATCGGCAAGGTCAAAAAGCTTGACGGCGGCAAAATTGACATCATTACGGCGCCGATGCTTGTGCCCAATTCAAGCCAGCTTGCAAACATCGTTAACGAATTTAACGGAATTATGGTAAGAGGCGACTGCACCGACGACGTTGTGTTCTACGGCAAGGGCGCGGGCAAGCTTCCCACAGCTTCCGCGGTGGTTGCGGACGTTGTTGACTGCTGTCATCACCTTAAGGCAAGACGCCATATCTTCTGGACAGACGGCAACGGCGAAAACATTATTGATTACACCGACAGCGTTTGCGCCATGTATATCCGCTTTAAGGGCGAAGGCGCGGTTGAAAAGGCCGAGGATTTGTTCGGCAGGGTTAACGCCATTATTACAAAGGGCAGCGACAGAGGCGCAATGCTTACCGCCGAAATGCGTTACGGCGATTTCCTTGACAAAGCCGCGGCGCTTAAGGAACAGGGCGTTGAAATCCTTTCCGCAATCCGCATTGGCGACCTTTAATTTTCTGTTTATTTTCGGGGCGGTAAAACACTGCCCCTGCAATTTAGTTTTGTGAGAAATCAAGCACTATAAAAAGGGAGTATAATTTATGAGTTTGATAGTTCAGAAATTCGGCGGCAGCTCTGTGGCGAACGCCGAACGCGTGATGAACGTTGCAAAAATTGTAACCGACACCTACGCAAAGGGCAACGACGTTGTGGTTGTTGTATCCGCTCAGGGCGACACCACCGACGACCTTATTGAAAAGCAAAATGAGATTAACCCCAACGCTTCACGCCGCGAAAAGGATATGCTTTTGGCGGCAGGCGAGCAGATTTCAATTGCGCTTCTTGCGATGGCAATTGAAAAGCTGGGTTATCACGCAACCTCGCTGCTTGGCTGGCAGGCAGGCTTTGAAACCTCGTCGGCTCACACCTCCGCCAGAATCAAGCGCGTTGAAGCTTCGCGAATTCAGGATGAGCTTGACCAAAAGAACATTGTTGTTGTGGCAGGCTTCCAGGGAATTTCCCGTTACGGCGACATCACAACCCTGGGACGCGGCGGTTCCGACACCAGCGCCGTGGCAATCGCGGCGGCAATGCACGCCGACCTTTGCCAGATTTACACCGACGTTGAGGGCGTTTATACCGCCGACCCGCGCAAGGTTGATAACGCAAGGAAGCTTAAGGAAATTTCATACGACGAAATGCTTGAGCTTGCAACCCTCGGCGCGCAGGTTTTAAACAACCGTTCGGTTGAGATGGCTAAAAAATACGGAATCGAGCTTGAGGTGCTTTCTTCAATGACAAAGGCGCCCGGTACAATAGTAAAGGAGAAACCAAAAATGGAAAAAATGTTAATCAGCGGCGTTGCCAAGGATACAGATATTGCAAGAATTTCAGTTATAGGAGTTCCCAACAATCCCGGTCTTGC
Organism: Oscillospiraceae bacterium; assembly: GCA_003520555.1. Taxonomy (GTDB): domain Bacteria; phylum Bacillota; class Clostridia; order Oscillospirales; family Acutalibacteraceae; genus Ruminococcoides. The sequence goes on along the minus strand of DOUO01000037.1, from coordinate 530 downwards.
GTTCAAGATGTTCTCTAAGCTGTCAAAGAAGAAAATCAACATCGACATCATTTTGCAGTCTATCGGTCACGACGGCAAAAAGGACATCAGCTTCACGGTTCCCAAGTCAAGAGGCAAGGAAGCTGTTGAGGCCATTGAGGATTATATGATTAACACCCTCGGCGCAAAAGAGGTTCTTTACGATGACGACGTTGCCAAGATTTCAATCGTCGGCGCGGGCATGGAAAGTCATTCGGGAGTTGCCACAAAGATGTTTGAGGCTCTTTACGACGCTCAAATCAACATCCGCATGATAAGCACAAGCGAAATCAAGATTTCGGTTCTTATTGACGCCTCCGACGCCGACAAGGCGGTTAAGGCTATCCACAGCAAATTTTTTGATTAATTTATCAATATCGGTATAAACAAAAAACCTGTTGCACAGCCGTGCAGCAGGTTTTTCTTTATGCTTACAAATCAATCATGCGCGCGAGGAATTTTTGTATCATCGTCGCGTCATCTATATTAACAACGCCGTCGCCGTTTACGTC
>DOUO01000079.1 GCA_003520555.1 Oscillospiraceae bacterium | reverse complement strand
CAGACAATGCAAAATTTCTGTTTTAAAAACAATTTTCTGTTATGGAATAATAAATTTATGGAATTCGCGATAGATTATTATTCCTTTTACGGAACAAAAATATTGCGCGGTAAAGGCTGTCTTGCTTTTTATGACGAGGAAAACGGAACCGCTCAAGTATTTTACAGTGTTTATAATGACTTTAAGGAATTAAAAAGCCTGCTTTTGAAAAACTCAAAAGCCGATAAATTTGTGTTTTACACCAAATCAAATCTTTTTTCCGCCCCCGACATAACCGTTGAAAACGCGGGAATGGTCAGGCTGCTTGATAAAACGCAGCCGCTTGCGGACAACATATATATAGGAATTACTCTTAATTAAGGAGGCAATTATGTTTTACTTATTTTTAGCTGACGGCTTTGAGGAAACCGAGGCGCTTGCCGCGCTTGACGTAATGCGCCGCGCGAAAATGGAAGTAGCCACAATCGGCGTTACGGGCGAATATGTAACAAGCTCGCACAACGTTACTGTTAAGGCCGACTTATCAATTGATAAAATCGACGTAAATTCAGCCGACGGCGCCGTGCTTCCGGGAGGAATGCCCGGCACGCTCAACCTCGAAAAATCCGATAAGGTGCTGGACTGCGTAAAGCGTTGCAACGCTCAGGGCAAGCCTGTTTGCGCTATCTGCGCCGCTCCGTCAATTCTCGGACATCTGGGAATTCTTGACGGCAAAACCGCAACCTGTTTTCCGGGATTTGAAAAGGAATTGAAGGGAGCAAGCTGCACGGGAGCTCACGTTGAAACCGACGGTAACATTGTAACCGCAAAGGGCGCGGGCTGTGCCGTTGAGTTCGGTCACGCGATTGTAAGCCTTGCGCTTTCGAAGGAAGCCGCCGACAAGGTAATCAGTGATATGCAATGCCTTTGATAAATGTCAGAGATAAAAAAACAGACTTACGTTTAAAATTTAAAAAGCTTAGGGAAACCTGTCCGCCCGATGTTAAGCGAAGGCTTGACGAACGGCTTACCCGAAACTTTTTGTCGCTTGAAGAATACAAGGCGTGTAAAACCCTGTACACCTTTGTTTCGGGCGAAATTGAATGTGACACTCGCAAGATAATAGCAACCGCCTTTGAGGACGGAAAACGCGTAGCTGTGCCAAAATGCGTTAATAAGTTCGGAGATATGCAATTTTACTTCATCAGCTCCTTCGATGATTTGGTAAGCGGTATGTACGGCATACCGGAGCCTGACGATACTCGCTGCAAGCCTGCCGGCTGCTTTGAAAACGCGCTTTGCATAGTACCCGGGCTGTGCTTTGATTTGCTTCATTACCGCATAGGCTTCGGAAAAGGGTACTACGACCGTTTTCTTGAAAGCTTCGGCGGCGTCAGCACAGGCATCTGCTATTCAAAATATATATTAAACGAGGTTCCGCGCGGAGCCTTTGACAGAAGAACCGATATTCTTGTAACAGAGAAATTCATTGACCGGTCAAGCCGGTAAGGATGGTGCATATGAACGATATCAACAGCTCAAACCTTGATGAGCAAAGACGCCGCAAGGCGGAAAACTTCAGGCTTAACATCCAAGACGCCGATTATAAAGAACGTGCCGAAGCCGCAGAGGAAATCAATTCATACAGCGGCCAGGATGTTAAGGAGCAAATTGCCAAGGAAAGCAAGCGTTCACTTAAAAAGAAGAAAAAAGCGGAAAAAAAGGAGCTTAAACGCCGTAACAAGCACAACAGAAGGCTGTTTCGCTGGATGTGGATAATTTCGGTTGTAATTGTAGGCGCGGCTTTGGGAGTTTTCGTTGTAACCGGTCTTAACGACCTCCTTGCAATCAATCGCACCGATTCCGCGGTTGTCAACGTAAAAATCCCTAAAAATCCTTCGCTTGATTCCGTCACAAACGAGCTTGTGAAGAACGGCGTAATTAAAGAACCGACTTACTTTAAGATGTACGCAAATCTCACAAAATCCGGCGACGGTTTTTCGCAGGGTACATATGAGCTTCGTAAAAACATGGACTACCAGGCGATAATCACCAATCTTGAGGGCAATTCAAACCGTACCGACAGCGTTGAAATTACTATCATCGAAGGTCAAAGCGTGGTTGAAATTGCCGACACCCTTGAAAAGAAGGGTGCTTTGGGCGACAAGGACAAGTTTTTGGAGCTTTGCAATTCGGACAAGTTTGATTCCGATTTTGATTTTATCAAGGAGCAGACAAATAAAACCAAGCGCTACTACAGGCTTGAGGGTTATCTGTATCCGGATAAATACGAGTTCTACGTAAACGACGACCCGACAAATATAATTTATAAATTCCTCAACAACTACGAAACCCGTCTGCACTCAAAGCAGGCTTATGACGGCTATGACAAGCTGTATACCGTCAAGAAAATGATGCAGGAAACAGGTACAAAACTCAGCCTTGATGAAATAATGACAATTGCGTCAATCGTGCAGGCAGAGGCGGCAAATACCGAGGATATGTACTACGTTTCATCAATCATACATAACCGTCTTTCCGCGGGTTCAAGCGAAGGCGTCGAGCATCTCGGCCTTGACTCAACAAAATATTATCCGTACAGAAGCGCGGACAAGGTTCCCGCAAGCGCAGGTAAAAATTACAAGAGCCGTTATGACACCTACACGCTTGAAGGCTTGCCGTACGGTCCTATCTGCAACCCCGGCATGGACGCAATCAAAGCGGCGCTGTGTCCGTATGAAACAAGCTACTACTTCTTCTGTCATGACAAGGACGGCAATCCCTACTACGCGTCCACTATTTACGAACACGAATCAAATCTGGAGCGAATCTCATGATAAAACCTGAAATACTTTCACCCGCGGGGGATATGGAATGTCTTAATTCCGCGCTGAGCTTCGGCGCGGACGCGGTGTATTTGGCAGGCAAGCTTTTCGGAATGCGCTCTGCGCCGAAAAATTTTGACAGGGACGAC
>DOUO01000026.1:1984-2836 GCA_003520555.1 Oscillospiraceae bacterium | reverse complement strand
TTGAAACCGTGCTTCTCAACGAGGGCTACACGCCAAACTACCAGATTATTGTTGACCGTAAAAACAACAGCGACACGCTTGACATCAACGTAGAGCTCACTCCCGACAAGTTCTCCGACATCGTTTCGGAAAACCAGCAGAAGGAAAGAAAGCTCGAATCCGCAATGCGTACCATGATCGGAATCGGCCCCAAGGTTCACCTTGTACCGCCCAAGACCATCGTGCGCAGCGAGGGCAAGGCTGTGCGCGTAATTGACAAGCGCAAGCTTCACGACTGATAATCGAGAAAGGAAATAATTATGGCTATTCGTCAGATTTCTGTTTTTGTAGAAAACCAAAAGGGCAAGCTGTATGAAACCTTAAGCGTAATCGCGGGCGAGGGAATCAACATCCGCGCCCTCAGCGTTGCCGACACCAACGATTTCGGCGTGCTCCGCCTCATCACCTCCGACACCGACAAAACCAAGGAGGTTCTCAGCAGGGATTGCGTGGTCAACACCACCACCGTAATTGCCGCCAAGCTTGAGGACAGGGTAGGCGCGCTGTGCGACGTAATCAAGATTCTTGCCGACGCCGATATCAATATCGAGTATGTTTACGCGTTCACCGCGTCCGAGGACTTCGGCGCTTACGTTGTAATCCGTGTGGACGACGTTGACAAGGCGCAAAAAGCGCTTGAAAACGCCGATATCCCGACGCTCGACGAGGACGACATCAAGGATATTTAATAAAAAATGGGGAGGCTTCAAGCCTCCCTTAATTTATTATTTGCCGCTTTCCGATTTGTCCGGGCTTTCCTTGTCCTTTGAGGATTCGGTTTTCTTTTCCGAGCTTTCGGATTTTTCGGATTTT
>DOUO01000026.1:0-1930 GCA_003520555.1 Oscillospiraceae bacterium | reverse complement strand
TTTCGGATTTTTCGGATTTTGAGCTGTCGTCGGCTTTTTTCCACTGCGTTGAGTCCTCAAGCTTATCGCATGCCTGAGTGCCGAGCGAGAAGTTTGTCATGTTGTTGGCAACCCAAACGGTGAGGTTAAACAAAACCAGCCTCGCGTCCTTGTCGTAATACGCCACGGACTTGTCGGTTTCCTTAACCGCCTTAAGCTTCACCAAATCTTTAAAATACGCGTCATAAAACTTTTTTACCGCGTCAACCGACTGCTCGCAGGTCATGTGAACAACCTTGTTGCCGGTGGGCGTGGTGGATACGTTAAGAAAAGATGAGTTCAGCGGAACCTTCATTGCCGCCTTGTAGCCGTCGCTGTATTCATAAGGAAGCTCGTAGCCCTTCTCCGTAAAATGTCCGAAGGTCGGAGTCGCGGAGGTTGAAACGGTTTTTTTATTTCTGCATGACGCCGCCGAAAACAGCATTAACGCCGCCAGCGCGACGCAAGCCGCGCTTTTTATTATTTTTGATAACAACATAGTATTCTCCTAATAATTATTTATCATTATTTTACTATAATTGCACGCAAAAGTCAATATACTTTTGTATATTACGGCAAAAACCTTTGCGCTTTGCGTAACGCCGGATTTATAAGGGGAAATAAATTTAAAAATTTATTTCGGCGTAAAGTCAAAAAAAGTCAAATTTCTCTTGACATTTCCAAAAAACGGATTATAATATAATTAGCACTCAAGAGATAAGAGTGCTAATACAAGATTTATATATTTTTTATAGGAGGCTATAATTATGACTATTAAACCTTTACTTGACAGAGTTGTTTTAAAAGTGGAGGAAGCCGAAGAAAAAACAAAAAGCGGAATCATTCTTTCCTCTGCGGCTCAGGAAAAACCGCAGTTCGCTACCGTAGTGGCGGTAGGCCCCGGCGGCGTGGTTGACGGCAAGGAAATTGAAATGTATGTTAAGGAAGGCGACAAGGTTATCGCCTCAAAGTACGCCGGAACACAGGTTAAAATCGACGGCGAAGAATACACAATTGTCGGTCAGTCCGACATTTTGGCAACACTCGAATAACAGGAGGTATATAAGTTATGGCAAAGCAAATTGTATACGGCGAGGACGCAAGAAAAGCTCTTATGGCAGGCATCGACAGGCTTGCCGACACAGTTAAAATTACACTCGGCCCCAAGGGCAGAAACGTAGTGCTCGACAAAAAGTACGGCGCTCCGCTTATTACCAACGACGGCGTTACAATCGCCAAGGAAATTGAGCTTGACGACCCGTTTGAAAACATGGGCGCTCAGCTTGTTAAGGAAGTTTCAATCAAGACAAACGACGTTGCCGGCGACGGCACCACAACCGCTACTCTGCTTGCGCAGGCTCTTATCCGCGAGGGCATGAAAAACGTCACCGCGGGCGCAAATCCCATGGTTCTCAAAAAGGGCATCGCGGACGCTATTGACGTTGCGGTCAAGGCGGTTGCCGAAAACAGCAAGCAGGTAAAGGGCACTGACGACATCGCGCGCGTTGCCACGGTTTCATCTCAGGATGAATTCATCGGAAAGCTTATTGCCGAGGCAATGGAAAAGGTGACAACCGACGGCGTTATCACCGTTGAGGAAAGCAAAACCGCAGAAACCTACAGCGAGGTTGTTGAGGGCATGATGTTTGACCGCGGTTACATCGCTCCTTACATGGTAACCGACACCGACAAAATGGTTGCCGAGCTCGACAATCCCTATATTCTTATCACAGACAAGAAAATTTCAAATACACAGGAAATCCTGCCCGTGCTTGAATCAATAGTTCAGTCAGGCAGAAAGCTCCTTATCATCGCCGAGGACGTTGAAGGCGAGGCGCTTACTACCCTCGTGCTCAACAAGCTTCGCGGAACCTTCACCTGCGTAGCGGTCAAGGCTCCGGGCTTCGGCGAC
>DOUO01000004.1 GCA_003520555.1 Oscillospiraceae bacterium | reverse complement strand
TTTTTGAGGAGCTTGAAGAGCTTTTGGTTATGGGCGATGTCGGAGTACCTACCGCACGAAAAATCTGTGAGGAGCTAAGGGTAAGAGTTAAGAAAAACGGAATAACCGACCCTGCTGAAATCAACGGCTTGCTTGAAGAAATTATTACGGAAATGCTTTCCGGCGACGAAGAGCTTGATATTTCTACCAAACCGTCAATTATCCTTGTAATCGGAGTAAACGGCGTAGGTAAAACTACAACAATCGGCAAGCTTGCAAAGATGCTTTCAAACCGGGGAAAGAAGGTTATGCTTGCTGCCGCGGACACCTTCCGTGCCGCCGCTATTGACCAGCTTGATATTTGGGCACAGAGAAGCGGCTGTGAAATAATTAAACAGGGAGAGGGCAGCGATCCCGCCGCGGTAATTTTTGACGCTATAGCCGCGGCAAAGGCAAGACACGCCGATGTAATAATCTGCGATACCGCCGGCAGACTTCATAACAAAAAACACCTTATGGACGAGCTCGCTAAAATAAACAGAATAATTGACCGCGAGCTCCCCGACGCCGCAAAGGAAAAGCTGCTTGTTCTTGACGCTACAACAGGTCAGAACGCTGTAAATCAGGCAGAACAGTTCCGTCAGGCAACCGGTATTACAGGTATTGTTTTAACGAAGCTTGACGGCACGGCAAAGGGCGGCGTTGTTCTTGCGATTAAGGATGGCTTGGGCATTCCGGTAAAATTCATCGGCGTAGGGGAGCAAATTGACGACCTGCAGCCATTTGACGCCGAAAGCTTCGCGAAGGCGCTGTTTGTAAAATCGGAGTGATAAATATGAAATTCATTATTGCAACCAATAATTCAAAAAAGCTTGTTGAGCTTGAAAGAATATTAAATCCACTCGGAATTGAGGCTGTTTCCGCAAAGGAAGCGGGCGTGGTTCTTGACGAAGTTGACGAAACCGGAACCACCTTTAGGGAAAACGCTTTTCTCAAGGCAAACGCCGCTTATCAAAAAACAGGCATGCCCGCCGTAGCCGACGATTCCGGAATATGCGTAGACGCACTTGACGGAAAGCCGGGCATATTCTCCGCCCGTTACTGCCCGGAGCATTGCGTAACGGATGAGGATAGAACTCAAAGAATACTTGATGAGCTTAAGGGTGTTCCCGATGAAAACCGCGGAGCTCACTATACCTGCGCAATTTGTTGTATTTTGCCCGACGGTCAAAGGATTGACATTGAGGAAAGATGCGAAGGAAAAATCGGTTATGAATTCATCGGAGACGGCGGCTTTGGTTACGACCCGATTTTTGTTCAGGGTGATAAAACCTTTGCTCAACTTTCGGCTGATGAAAAAGACAAGGTGAGTCACAGGGGAAAAGCATTAAGAAAGCTTCAGGCAGAGCTTGAAAAACACTTTAAAAATAAGGGGTAACATATGTTGACAAGCAAACAAAGAGCGTTTTTGCGCGGAATGGCGAACACTTTTGATACCATATTAATAATAGGCAAGGGCGAAATAACCGAAAATATCATTATGCAGGCCGACACCGCGCTTACCGCAAGGGAGTTAATTAAGGGCAAGGTGCTTGAGACAAGCTCATATTCATCACGTGAAGCGGCTGATATACTTGCCGAAAAATGCGGCGCTGACGTTGTTCAGGTTATAGGCTCAAAATTTGTACTTTACAGACCGAATCCGGATGAACCCGTTATTGTGCTTCCGAAGGCAAAGAAAAACAAGTAACTGTTTGGAGATATTATGACGAACACAGATTACAAGTCAATTATTCGTAAAATGATGGGCGATTACCGTTATGAACACAGCGTAAATGTTGCAAAAGAAGCTGTAGAGCTTGCGAAGATTTACGGGGCGGATATTGAAAAGGCATATACAGCCGGAATACTTCATGACATTACAAAGGAAATTCCCAAGGATGAACAGTTGAAAATTATATCCGACGGTGGTATAATTTTAGACGACGTTCAAAAAAACGCTCCAAAGCTCTGGCACAGCATAAGCGGAAGCGTTTATATTCAGACAAATCTCGGTATAAATGATTCGGATATTATCAATGCCGTCAGATATCATACGACAGGCAGAGCCAATATGAGCCTTTTGGAAAAAATTATATATATCGCGGATTATACGGCAAAGGGCAGGGAATACAACGGTGTTGAAATCATGCGCGAAAAATCCCGTAAAAGCCTTGAGGAAGCAATGATTTTCAGCTTTCAATACACCTTTGAAAATCTTTCGTCAAAAGAAATAGCCATTCATCCCGATGAAGTGCACGCATACAACTACATTGTTTTAAATAAAGAGAGGACAGCAGGATGACTTCTTATGAAACCGCCGTTTTAGCGGCAAAAGCAATCAGCGGCAAAATAGGACTTGAAATTCAGGTCATTGAAATAAGCGATATATCCGTTTTGGCGGATTATATGGTAATAGCCACAGGCAACAGCTCAACACATGTCAAGGCGCTTGCCGACGAGGTTGAGTATCAGCTCGATAAGGCGGGAATTTCGGTCAGCCACATTGAAGGACATCGTTCCGACACCTGGATTCTTCTGGATTATGTTGATGTAATAGTTAACGTATTCTCGGAGGAAGCAAGGCAGTTTTATGACC
>DOUO01000015.1 GCA_003520555.1 Oscillospiraceae bacterium | reverse complement strand
AAGCGGACAGCCGAAGCTGTCCGCTTATTTTACGCGTAAAATAATTATAACACCTTTGACAAAAAGTCCTTAAGGCGCGGATTTTTTGGATTGCCGAAGAATTCCTCGGGAGCCGCCTGCTCGACAATTACGCCCTCGTCAATAAACACAACGTTTGTGCCTACCTCACGGGCAAAGCCCATTTCGTGGGTAACTACAACCATTGTCATGCCTTCTCTGGCAAGCTGCTTCATAACCTCAAGAACCTCGCCTACCATTTCCGGGTCAAGCGCCGAAGTGGGCTCGTCAAACAACATTACGTCGGGATTCATCGCAAGCGCGCGCACAATTGCAACACGCTGCTTTTGTCCGCCGGAAAGCTGGTTCGGATACGCGTCCGCCTTGTCGGCAAGTCCGACGCGTTCCAAAAGCTCCATTGCTTTTTTGTCGGCTTCTTCCCTGCTCTGCTTAAGCAGCTTTGTGGGACCTAAGGTAAGGTTTCTGAGCACGGTCATGTGCGGAAACAGGTTGAACTGCTGAAACACCATGCCCATTTTTTGACGGTGAAGGTTGATGTCAACATTGTCGTCGGTAATATCGGTGCCCTCAAAAATGATTTTGCCGGAGGTTGGCTGTTCAAGCAGATTAAGGCAGCGCAAAAACGTTGACTTGCCCGAACCGGAAGCGCCTATTACAACCATAACGTCGCCCTTGTCAATTTCCGCGTTAACACCCTTGAGCACCTGCAAATCATCAAAGGACTTTGTGAGGTTTTCAACCTTAATTAAGGCTTGTTTAGTGTTCACTGCTGCGCAACCTCCTCTCAAGCAATTTCAGCAGATAGCTGATAATCAAAACAAGTATCAGATAAATTGCCGCCACGATTATAAGAGCGGTAAACATATCGTATGTAACGGAAGCAATCATGTTGCCGGTAAAGGTGAGCTCCTGAACCGACACCGCGCAGGCAACGGAGGTTTCCTTAAGAAGTACGATGAATTCGTTTCCGAGAGCCGGAAGAATGTTTTTGATTGCCTGCGGAAAGATAATAAACACCATTGTGCGCTTGTAGTCAAAGCCGAGTGAACGGCTTGCCTCAAACTGTCCGCGGTCAATAGACATAATGCCCGAACGCATTATTTCGGCAACATAAGCGCCCGAGTTAATGCCGAAGGTCAAAATTGCCGGGAACACGCCGTCCTGAGCGGTGCTGAAAACCACAAAGAACATAATCATGATTTGAACCATTACAGGCGTTCCGCGGATAACGGTGATGTAGATATTGGCAATTATGTTTAAGAATTTAAGCACATAATCGCCCGGACGCGAACACTTGCGTCCTTTGAGCTGAATGTCGTAGGTTGAGCGCACAATTCCGAACAAAAAGCCGAGAACCGTACCCAGCAAGGTTGCAAGCAGGGCAATGAAAATAGTGATTCCAACACCCTCAAGAACCATCTGCCAGCGATCCTGGTAAATAAAGAACTTATATAAGCTGTTTCCTATTCCGGAAAAAAATTCTTGCATCTTTTACCTCAAAGCAATGCGCCGCACGGCGCATCTGTTTTTCTCATTGTAACAATAAATTACAACCGCCGAAAACGACGGTTGTAATTGTACCGTTTTAATTATTCGCCGATATACTTTTTAACAATCTTATCAAGCGTACCGTCTTTTTTGAGTTCGTCGAGCGCCTTGTTGATTTCCTCTGTAAGCTTGTTGCCCTTCTTTAAGCAAATAGCGTACTGCTCCTCGGCAAAGGGATCGCTGAGAATCTTAAGACCGGTCTTAGCCTTTACAAATTCCTTTGCGGGCTCGCTGTCAATTACAACCGCGTCAACCTTGCCTGTTGAAAGAGCCTCAACAGCCTCGCTGCCCTTGCTGTAGCGCTGAATTTTCGCGTCCTTAAAATCAGAAACGAAGATGTCGCCTGTAGTGCCGAGCTGAACGCCGATTGCAGCTTTTTCGAGGTCGTCGGCATTCTTAACCTTGTCGCTGCCGTCCTTGACGATAATAACCTGAGTTGTCTTTGCGTATGTATCTGTAAAGTCAACAGCTTGTTTTCTTTCTTCGGTAACAGTCATACCCGCCATACCGAAGTCAGCCTTGCCGGAGGTTACAGCCGCGATGATAGCGTCAAACTTCATGTTGTCAATAACGAGCGTGTAGCCAAGCTTGTCGCAGATAGCCTGAGCGATATCGGCGTCAATACCGACAACCTTCTTGTTTTCGATGTACTCATAAGGCGGGAACTCGGCGTTTGTAGCCATGTGAAGCTCGCCCTTTGAGGCTGATGATTCAGTCGCGGAAGCGTCTGAGGCTTTGCTTTCCTGCTTTGAGTTGCCGCAGCCTGCCAAAACAAGCATTGAAGTACAGATAACCGCAGCCGCAAGAATAGCGGATAAAATCTTTTTCATTTTATTACATCTCCTTAAAATTTGTCATTAATAAATATAACAGAGTTACACCTAAAAATCAAGGTTTTATCGCATTTTTTTGAAATTTTATGCAGAAAAAAAGAAAAAAGATAAATTTCTATAACCGTCTTTGCGAATAATAAATAAAATTTACAAAATTAGCTCTTGATTTTTCCAATCAGATTTGTTATAATAACCTTCGGTAAGTGGAGAGATGTCCGAGCTGGCCGAAGGAGCATGATTGGAAATCATGTGTACGGTAATCACCGTACCAGGGGTTCGAATCCCCTTCTCTCCGCCAAAACAAAA
>DOUO01000027.1 GCA_003520555.1 Oscillospiraceae bacterium | reverse complement strand
TCGCCGCGCGCAAGCGAGGGCTTTAAGATATTTGCCGCGTCGGCGCTTCCCTCAGCCGCGCCTGCTCCGATGATTGTATGAAGCTCGTCTATGAAAAGAATTGTGTTTTTGCTGTTTTTAACCTCGTCAATAGCCGCTTTAATGCGCTCCTCAAAGTCGCCGCGGTATTTCGCGCCGGCAACCATGCCGGTGAGGTCAAGGCTTACTACGCGTTTATCACGCAGGATTTCGGGCACGTTGCCCTTTGAGATTTCAAGCGCGAGGCCTTCGGCAACGGCGGTTTTGCCCACGCCGGGTTCGCCGATAAGCACGGGGTTGTTTTTTGTCCTTCTGGAAAGGATTTGAACAACGCGCTCAATCTCCTTTTCCCTGCCGATAACAGGGTCGATTTCACCGTTTTTGGCGGCTTTGGTTAAATCTCTGCCGAATTTATCAAGGGCGCTTTCGCCTTCATTTTGCGCTCCCTGCGCGGCAAATCCGTCCATGCCGCCGTGCGCGTCCGCGCCGTTTTGAATTCCGCTGCCAAGTGCCCTCGCAAGGCTTTCACGGCTTACGCCGAGCTCGCTGAGAAAGCTGACGGCGTAGCTGTCGGTTTCGGAAATAACGGCGAAAAGCAGGTGCTCGGTGCCGACGTAGCTTGAGCCCATGCGCGCCGAAAGCGCCATCGCGTTTTGAAGCACGCGCTTGGTGCGCGGAGTAAAGTCCGCCGGGCTGAGCTTTGAGGGCGAGCCTTGACCGTCGGCATTAAGGATTTTTTCCTCAACAGCCTGAGCCGTTACGCCGCAGGACTTGAGCGCCGCCGCGGCAACGCCGCTGCCCTCGTTTATAAGTCCCAGCAGGATGTGCTCGGTTCCGATGTAGCTGTGGCCGCAGTTCTGAGCCGCCTCAACCGCCAGATTTAACGCTTTGTTTGCCTTTTGTGTAAATCCCTGAAACTGAAACATACATATACCCCCTTGTGTAATTTATAAATATAACTGATGACTGCTGTAAATCAAAGCCGCTGCCGGATAAGCTGTGCCCTTTGCAAATCCCTTTCATGCGGAGAAAGGCTTTTGCCGAGCTTTACGGAAAGCGTCGCGGGCTCAACATCAAGCATCAGGCGGTCGATTTCGTCCTCGGAGATGTCGCTGAGCTGACCGGATTCAACGCCGAGCCGCACAAGCGAAAGCAGGTTGAGCGCTTCGCCGTGCTCCATAACCTTGGCGTACTTAAGAAGTCCCAGCGCGCGGCTGATTTTGTCCTGAATTTCGTCGCTTGAGCACAGCCTTTGACGCGCCTGCTCCTCCTGAGCAACGAGCTGTTTGGTGATATTTTTAAGGTTTTCAATCGCCGCTTTTTCCGAAATGCCGAGAGTTACCTGATTTGAAAGCTGATAAAGCGCTCCCTGAGGCTCGGTGCCTTCGCCGTGAGCTCCGCGTATTGTAAGTCCGAGCTTGCTTAAATTGCCCGCGATTCTGCCGATTGCGCGGCTTTGTTCAAGCGCCGGAAGGTGGAGCATTACCGAAGCCCTCATGCCTGTGCCGAGGTTTGTGGGGCACTGGGTAAGGTAGCCGAGCTTTTCGTCAAAGGCAAAGCTGAGATTTTCGTCAAGCAGGGTGTCAAGCCTGTCGGCTTCATCATAGGCTTCGTCAAGCGAAAGTCCCTTTTTAATAACCTGAAGGCGGATGTGATCCTCCTCGTTAATCATAATGCTTACGCTTTCGTCCTTGCTCAAAAGCAGGGCTCTGCCTTTTTCACCGCTTATAAACTCAGGGCTTACAAGCCTTTGCTCAACAAGCGAAACGCTTTGGCGCGGTTCGAGCGTTGAAATGTCGATGTAATGAAAATTGTTCGCGATCGCGCTGTTGCTGCCCTCGACGGCGTCCTTAACCAGCTTGATCACCTTTTCCCTTCCCTGCGCGGAAAGCTTGCACGGAAAGGGATAATCCTTAAGGTTGCGCGCAAGGCGAACCCTTGTTGAAATTACCGTGCTCATGACTGCGCCTCCGTTTCCTTGATTTCATCTCTGAGCTGAGCCGCGAGCTCAAAGTTTTGCTCCTTAACGGCGGCGTCAAGCTCCGATTTAAGCCTGTTTATCTTATCCTGCGCGGTTTCGGGCTTGGCTTCCGCTTTTTCGGCGGCGGATTTTTTTGAAGCCGCGCTGTTTTTGCCGCAATGAGTTGTGTTGCCGTGCATTCGTCTGATTGACGGGTAAAGCCTGTCGGCAAAAAGGTCGTAGCAGCGCGCGCAGCCTACCATGCCCGTTTTTGCGATTTCGGGATAAGAGCTTCCGCAGAACTCGCAGCGCGTTGCCTGAGTTCTTGCGGGGAGCACGTTTGAGAAGAAGCTTCCCAAAAGTCCCGAAAACTCGTTGTCCATATCGGAAAACATATTTGTGTAACCGAGCTTATGAGCGCAGTCGGCGCACAAATCGTATTCGCGGATTTCGCCGTTCATAACGGTTTTTACGTGGGTGTTGGCGTTTTCGGCGCCGCATTTTTCACATTTCATAAATATACCTCCCTGTTTAGCTGTGCAAGGTCAAAAGCATGTTTTTAAACAATGCCGCCCGCAAATTATCTCTTTTTTCCTGCTCAACGATTCTGAGCGTGCGGTCAGACAATGCCGCGGCAATGACCTTTGCGGTTTCAACCGGCATCATCTGCCTTTGCAGCATGTTGTTGAGCATTACCTCCGCTGTTTTTTTGTCAAGCGTTGTGCCGATTGAATTGATTATATGCATAAGCGCCGTGCCGCCGTCCGTTTTTACGCGGCTGATGCGGATGTAGCCTCCGCCTCCGCGGCGGCTTTCCACGATATAGCCCTGTTCGGGCGTGAAGCGCGATGTTATTACATAGTTTATCTGACTTGGCACGCAGCCTAAATTTCCGGCAAGCTCGTTTCGCTGAATTTCGGCGCTGCCGTTTTGCTCGTCGAGCATTTCAAGAAT
>DOUO01000144.1 GCA_003520555.1 Oscillospiraceae bacterium | reverse complement strand
CCGGCTTTTAACGGCAAAGAAAAAACTCATGTTCAGCCCCGCCGTTTATCTGTTTTATCGTTAAGACAAAAGGCTGAGATAGGCGGGATAAACGTGCCCACCGGCACCTGAAAGGAATTTTATATGGAAAAATCAAGCGCGGCAAAAAAGAAAAAAGCCGCAACACCACCTTCGCAAAGCTACGGATTGGCAAACGTGATTGCCAATTATTTTATTTTGGTAATGTTCGTGCTGTTTCCGCTGTTTGTAAATTTAACGTTTGACGGCAGCTTTCCGTTTTTGCATTTTGACCGCGGATATTACGGAATACGCCACCAAAAATATTACCTGTTTATGGTGATGGCGGCAATTACCGTAATTGCCGAAATTTTGCTGCTTTTTACCGAAGGCACGGACAAAATCAAAAACAAATACGACCTTACTTCAAAAAACAAAATAATTGCCAAGCTTTCGTTTACCGACTGGGCAGTTCTCGCGTTTGTGTTTACGGCGGCGATTTCAACGATTTTCTCAGCTTACAAAGAAATGGCGTTTTTCGGCGAAGTCACCGCAGGAGGAAACACTCACGGACGAAACAACGGATTATTGTTGTTTTTGGCATACGCCGCGATTTACTTTGTTGTTTCACGCGCGTACCGCTACAGAGAGCATATTTTTGTAGCTTTGTCGGTTACTTCGGCCGCTGTTTATCTGCTTGCGGTGCTTAACAGCTTTTATATTGACCCTCTTAATATGTTCGCTCTGTTTAAAGACGACCACAAGATTTTAACGGATTTTCTTACCACAATCGGCAACAAAAACATGTTTTCAACTTACATATGCGTAACTCTGCCTGTGGCGTTTACAATGTCAGTATGTACAAAGAAGCTTGGTTGCAAAATTATCTACCTTGTTTCGGCAGCGCTTGGCGTCATGGCGGTTATTGTATGCGACAGCGATTCCGCCGTTTTGGGTATTGCGGCTTTCCTTGCTGTATTGCTGGTTGTTTATTCGCGCGATATATCAAAGCTGAAAAAATATTTCTTAGGTGTTTCGGTTATGATTGCCGCCGCAAAGCTGCTGGGAATTATCTCACGTCTTGCAAATGACAATCATAACAAGCTTGAAGCTATCCCGTACAAAATCATGCATTCGGACAGAATGTATATTGTATTGGCAGCGCTTGTGCTGATTACAGTTTCGCTGTACGTTTTAGATTACAAAAAACCCGGAATTATACTTCCGAAGGCCGTACCGATTGTTATCGCGTCGGTTATGGCGGCTGCTGTTCTGGCTGTTATAGGCACGATGATTTATTTCAGCGCGGTTGACACAAAAACCGATTTGGGCAGTTTGGAGCGTGTTCTGCGTTTTAACAAGGCATGGGGCACGCACAGAGGCGTTATGTGGATTGATTCCATGAAGATATTTGGCGACGCTTCAATTTTTGAAAAGCTGTTCGGTTCAGGTCCCGAGAGCTTTTACTTCAAATTCCAGCCCTACTTCCCCGACCTTTACGAATTCGGCGACGGTTCAACCGACGCGGCTCACAACGAGTATATTCAGTACCTTATAAACGTGGGTGTCCTGGGACTTGCTTCATACCTTGCGTTTGCAGGCAGTGCGCTTACGAGAGGATTAAAATCCATAAAGCATAATCCGGTTGCCGCCGCTTATGCCGCTGCCGTGGTTGCTTATTTGGCTCAGGCATTTGTAAATATCGCGCTTCCTATCGGGACTCCGCTGTTCATAATTTTTGCGGCAATGTGCGAGAACGCCGCAAGACAGCGTGTGTTTGTAATGAAGGATTCGGAAGGATAATATTTCGCGCAACCTAAATTATAACCACTTTTTTCAACAAACAAGGGAGACCGAAAAAGGTCTCCCTGTTATTATAGCTTTATTCTGCCGCTCATTGGCTTGTATTCCTCAACGGTCTTGCTGTTGAGGGATTTTTTTACGTCAATTATCCTTTGGTTTGACGAGCCCTTAAACTGGAGCGTAATGCTGTAGAGCTCCTGAACAAACTCACCGTCAACAAGCACGTCGATAAGGCTGAGCATTTCATCCGTGACTTCACACCGCGCCCTGCTTTCGCTTAAAAGCTCAGCGTCGAACAAATAACCCGTGTAGCACCAGATATTCTTTTGGGGATAAAGTGAGCGCACGCGCTTTAAAAACGGAAGTAACGCGCGCTGGTTCTGCGGTTCAAAGGGCTCGCCTCCCAGAAGTGTTAAACCATCAATATAACCGGGAGCAAGCTCCTTAATCAGATAGTCCTCGGTTTCACTCGTAAAAGGCTTTCCGAAGTCAAAAGACCATGTTTCCTTATTGAAGCAGTTTTTGCAGTGGTGAGTACACCCCGAAACAAACAGCGAGACCCTTACGCCCTCGCCGTTTGCAATATCGCAGGTTTTTATTTCCGCGTAATTCATTACAGGTGAAGCACCCTTTCCTGGATTTCCTGGGTTCTGCCCTGATTCCAGAATTGTGTGCCGATGTAACCGCAGGTTCTTCTTGCTACGTTCATTTTATCCTGGTCGCGGTTGTGGCAGTTGGGACATTCCCAAATAAGCTTGCCGTCCTCTTCCACGATGGCAATTTCACCGTCGTATCCGCAAACCTGGCAGTAGTCGCTTTTGGTGTTGAGCTCAGCGTACATGATGTTGTCGTAGATAAACTTCATTACGTTGAGCACAGCCGGAAGGTTATCCTGCATGTTTGGAACCTCAACATAGCTGATTGCTCCGCCGGGTGACAATGCCTGGAATTCGCTTTCAAGCTTAAGCTTGTCAAAAGCGCTGATTTCCTCTGTTACATGAACGTGGTAGCTGTTTGTGATGTAGTTGCGGTCTGTTACACCCTTGATAATGCCGAAACGCTTTTGCAGGCATTTGGCAAATTTATAGGTTGTGCTTTCAAGCGGCGTACCGTAGATGCTGTAGTCAATATTTTCTTCAGCCTTCCACTTGGCGCACGCGGCGTTAAGCTTTCTCATTATTTCAAGGCCAAGCTCCTTGCCCTCTTCTTCGGTAAGCTTTTTGCCAATAAGACTGTAAACACATTCCCAAAGTCCGGCGTAGCCAAGCGATATGGTTGAGTAGCCGTTATAGAGAAGCTTGTCGATTTTTTCGCCCTTTTCAAGACGCGCAAGCGCGCCGTACTGCCAAAGAATCGGAGCGGCATCGGAAAGCGTGCCTTTTAAGCGTTCGTGACGCGCCTGCAAAGCACGGTGGCAAAGCTCCATGCGCTCATCAAAGATTTCCCAAAACTTCTTCATGTCACGGTTAGCGCTGAGTCCGATATCAACAAGGTTTACGGTAACAACACCCTGGTTGAAACGGCCGTA
>DOUO01000028.1 GCA_003520555.1 Oscillospiraceae bacterium | reverse complement strand
CCCGTTGAGGAAATGCCCGAAAAAGCAGCCGAAGCAGCAGAAAATACTGCCAAGCAGGCTGACAAAAAAGAATCTGAAACTCAGAGCAAAGATATTCCGCTGGAATTACAAAACGCTTTGGAATGCGCCGAGAACTACCTGAAAAGCTCGCCTTTTTCCAAGGAAGCGCTGTATAAACAGTTAATTTATGAAAACCTTACACAGGAACAGGCCTCTTTCGCGGTTAACAACTTAAAAACCGACTGGAATGAGCAGGCTTTATTAACCGCTAAGGGTTACTTAAAAAACACCGACTTTTCAAAAGATGATTTGCGCGAACAGCTGATTTTCGAAAAGTTTACGAGCGAACAGGCTCAATACGCGATTGACCGATTGTAAAAATACATCGGTTTTGAAGTACCGAAAATTTTGTATAACCGTTTGTCAAAAAATAAAGTAAAAATATTTTAACATAAAAAAAGCAGGCTTCGAAACCTGCTTTTTTAATGTCTTTTGAGTTATTTCATTTTTTCAAGCAGACCTCCGACAAGAACCGCAAAGTTCTTTGAGGAGTTGTTGGAGGAATTCTGCACTTCTTCGTGAGATATTTTTTCCTGCATTCCTGCCGCCATGTTGGTAATGCAGCTGATTGAGCAAACGCGCATTCCCATGTGTCTTGCGGCAATGGTTTCCACCACCGTACTCATGCCGACCGTGTCGGCGCCGAGACTGCGATACATCTTAATTTCCGTGGGAGATTCATACTGCGGACCCGTTACCTGAACCATAACGCCTTTATGAACGGGGATTTTGTTCTGCTTAGCAATATCCTCAACAACAGAATTCAGTTCCGTATCAAAGGCGTTTGTCATGTCCACAAAACGGTCGCCGAGCTTATCAATATTCTCTCCTACAAGAGGAGAAGGAACAAAGCTGGAAATATAATCTACATTCAACACAAAGTCGCCTACGCTGTAATCGGCGTTAATCGCGCCGACCGCGTTTGTAAGAACAACCGTTTTGGCGCCCAAAAGGTGAATAACGCGCAACGGCAGTACAACCTCGTGAATATCATAACCCTCGTAATAATGCACTCTGCCGTTCATTACAACTACCTTTTTGCCTTTTATCTCGCAAAAAATCAAAGTGCCGTCGTGTCCGGCTACGGTTGAAACCGGGAAACCTTTGATTTCGCTGTAAGGAATTTCGGAAATAATTTTCACGCTGTCGGCATAATCGCCCAATCCGCTGCCCAAAACCAACGCGATTTCGGGTACAAAATCGGTTTTTTCCCGAATCTGCTTAACGCAGCTTTCCAGCCGTGAGTAATAATCCTCTGCGTCAAATTCCACCTGTACGCTTTCCCATTTACTGTCCTCGTTTGAGGATTGCGTTTGTTTTGCCGCGCAACCGCCGAACGCCAGCGCGAGTGCCAAAACCAAGCATACGGTCAATAGTTTTTTCATATGTTTCTCCTTAATACCTGCGGACGGTAAAAGTTCTAAAGCTCCGCCGGGTTTTTCAGATTTCACATTAATTATATTATATATTAAAACAGATGTCAATGATAAATCCTTAAACAGCAGAAAGCATTTTGTAATGCTTATTTCCATAACAAAACAAATAAAACGCAAATAACAGATAAAAACGGTTGACATTAATAAACAATTCATAGATAATAGAATTTAGAATGTATCTGCTCAGTGAGCGGCGCCATTACCCTTTAGAAAAAATTAACGGGCTGAGCAGCGATTGGCAAAGGTGGGTTTTACATGGAAATGATTTGCGGCGGCAAAGCGGAAAACAAAATTATCCGAAAACTGTTTCACAAGTCGGAAGTATCATGGGGCGTTTCTGATTTTTCAAAAGCAATAGGTCCTATGATAGACTTGATTTTTGTCAGCCATTTTATAGGAGTAAACGGAGTAACGGTATTGGGCTTTATGTCGCCGCTGATTATGTTTTTTGAGCTGATAGGCTCGGCGGTCGCAAACGGCGCGCGAAATAAGGTTTCTTCCATGATAGGCGCCGGAAAGCTGGACGACGCTAACCGAGTGTTTTCGGATTCGCTGATAATGAGCGGCGGTTTGTCAATTCTTCTGTCCCTGCTTGCTTTTATATTTTGCTCAGGTCTGATATTTATCCTTGGAGCAAGAGAACCCGGGATTGCTGAAATGACAAAGCAGTATATTTACGGATATTTAATCGGATTTCCGTTTTACACGCTCACAAGAGTCATCACGCCGTTCCTGCAGATTGAAGGTCAGTATAACCGCGTAAACACAACATCGGTGCTGACAACAGTTATTGATATCGCCGCGGACGCTTTTGTTGTTTTTGTAATACACGGAGGTATGTTTGAGATTGGGTTGGCTACCTCGTTCGGATATATTATCCCGTTCTTTGTAAGCGCCGCGTTTTTTGCGGGTAAAAAAAGCCGTTCCGTTTTCAAGCTTAAATTTAAAGGCTTCAGCCCCAAGCTTTGCGCGGAAATATTCAAACTCGGCGCTCCTATGGGCGTTACCAAGGGCAGCAAGTCCTTGGGCGGACTGATTATCAACAATTTGCTCACCTCATTTAACATGCCTTATCTTGTGGCGGCGCACGGCGTTTTTTCTCAAATTACGGTGTTCGTCCGCGCGGCATGGTACGCGCCCGCCGATACGCTTATGGCGTTTGCCGGTGTATTTGTCGGCGAGGAAGACAGAAGCGCGATTAAGCTGGTTCAAAAGCTTTCTCTTATTCACGCGCTGGTTTTGACAAGTGTTGTAACGGTTGTGCTGTTTGTATTTACCGACCCGTTGGCGGTATTTTTCCTAAAATCAGACAGTCCGCAGGCGCTTGACCTTGCAAAGCAATGTATTATGGTGTCTTGCCTGTCCCTGCCGTTCCACACAATAGTGTATAATTTCAGTAATTATCTTATGGGAATCAAAAGGCTGCGCTTTGCAAATATCTACAGCTTTTTGATTGAGTGCGGCAACCTTATTCCCATTACCCTGCTGATGCTTCGGGTTATAGGTTACGAAGGCGCGTGGATATCCAAAATTGTCAATATGGCAGGTCTTTCCCTTATTGCGATTATCTACATATTGCTGAATAAAGAAGGAAAAAAGTTCAGCGATAAAATGCTGCTGCTGCCGCGTGATTTCGGCACAACGCCCGAAAACGAGATTTCGGTAATAGCTACCTCAACCGGGGAAATAGAGGAGCTGTCAAAAATCGCTATTGCCTTTGCCTTAGAGCACGGCGCGGATAAAAAACGTGCGAAATTATACGGACTTGTTACCGAGGAGCTGTCGATATTTTTGGCGGAGCATGGTTTCAGTGACGGAAAGGAACATAATATCAACACCAGGCTTGTCGCAAAAGACGACGATTTAATAATCCGTATGAGAGACGACTGCAAGCCGCTTAATTTAAAAGATTATTATAAAATGTTAGGCGACAGTCAGGAAGCGGAAGAAGAAAAGGTAAATATGGCAATTATATTCAAGGCATCTAAGGATATCAAGTATACCGCGACATTCGGTGCCAATAACCTTATTATCAGGATATAATCAACACGGGCGTCAGGGAATGTGTTCCCCGACGCCCTTTTTTGAATAATATCTTTTTGTCTGCTTTTTAATGAAGATTGGTATAAAAAATACAGATTATTTCAAATGTTTAATATGTTAGCGTGATTGTGACGTTTCCTTTTGATAACAGCAGCGTCAGCTCCCGGGCGGTTTTGTCGCTGATATGCCCGAGGCGCGTATACGCCCATGTGTTTGAGCCGTAAAACACTACCATTTGATTGCCCGAATACAAAACTATATCTCCTGCTTCGGTGGTGGTTCTGACGTCGTTTTGCGGAAGCGACATGCCAAGCGAGCCTACCTGCTCAAATCCGCCGTACATAGACATATTAATTGTGAGCGGACTGTTTTTTACCGCTTCCTTAAGAGCCGCTACCGCGTCGTTTTCCTCCCACCTGACCTCAACGGTCTCACCGTTTATACTCAATCGCATTTCGGAGGACTTGGCTTCCGTTTCGGCAACAGCCTGAGTTGCGGTAAAGGCCTGCGTTGGCTTTTCCGTTGCCGTCGGGGTTGGTCTTTCCGTTGACGCCGCGGTTTGCTTTTCCGTCGGTTCGGCGGCGGTCTTTTCCGTTGCCGCTGTGCTTACCGAAGCGGTGCCTGCCGTAGGCGGTTCGCTGCCTGATTGTGATGATTTAGGGCTGCCGCACGCGGATAAAAGCACCGCCAGGCAAACCGAAGCCAAAACAAAGCTGAGTTTCTTCATAAGCCGCTCCTTACATTTTGCCGAAAAACTCCTGCATTTTATCAAACGGAATTACGTCTGTGTTATCATACAAATCGGTGTGTACCGCGCCCGGAATAACAACGAGCTCCTTGTTGTCCGTGTACTTGCTGTTTTCGCACATAGCGTTAAACGCGTCGCGGCCGAAATAGAACGAATGAGCCTTGTCGCCGTGAATTACCATTACCGACGAGCGGATTTCGTTTGTGTATTTCAAAATAGGCTGGTTCATAAACGAGATACATCCGACGGTGTTCCAGCCCTCGTTTGAGTTAAGCGAACGAGCATGGTAAGCTCTGCCCTTGTAATATTCGCTGTAATCCTTCACAAAGAAGGGTACGTCGTCGGGCACGGGAAGCTCAAGGCAACCGCCGGCGCGCGAATACTCACCCTTGGCGTATTCCGCGGTTCTCAGCGCGTTAAGAGCGGATTTCTTTTCATATCGCTTTTCTTCGCTATCCTCGCTGTCAAAATATCCGTTCGCGTTTACCCGCGTCATATCATACATTGTGGAAGCAACGGTCGCCTTGACGCGCGTATCAATTGCCGCCGCGTTGAGAGCCATGCCGCCCCAGCCGCAGATGCCAATAATTCCGATTTTTTCGGAATCAACATTTTCCTGAACCGAGAGGAAATCAACCGCCGCCTGAAAATCCTCGGTATTGATATCAGGCGAAGCCATATAGCGCGGACTTCCGCCGCTTTCGCCGGTGAAGCTCGGGTCGAAGGCAATTGTCAAAAATCCCCTTTCCGCCATTGTTTGAGCGTAAAGTCCCGAGCATTGTTCCTTGACCGCGCCGAACGGACCGCAAACCGCAATTGCCGCAAGCTTTCCTTCGGCGTTCACGGGAACATACATATCAGCCGCCAGAGTTATGCCGTAACGGTTGACAAAGGTTACTTTTTTGTGATTTACCTTGCCGCTTTTCGGGAAGGTTTTATCCCATTCGTCTGTTAACCTCAATACTTCTGTTTTCATTATTATTCCTCCGCAACTATATTTTTAATAAACCTTGCCGGTACTCCGCCGGCAACGGTGTTTTCCTTAACGTCCTTGGTGACAACCGCGCCCGCGGCAATTATTGCTCCGTCACCTATTGTTACGCCGGGCAAAACGGTAACGTTCGCGCCGATCCATACGTTTTTGCCGATAATCACGGGCTTGGGAATAAGGTTTGCCCTTTTTTTCGGATTTTGATGATGATTAAGCGTGGCGATAACCGTCTTGGGGCCGATCAGCGTGTTGTCGCCGACGGTTATACCGCCCTGATCCTGAAACTGACAGCCTGCGTTAATAAACACGTTTTTTCCCAGCTTGATGTTTTTGCCGCAGTCGGTGTAAAACGGCGGAAACATATACGCGCCTTTCGGAAACGGTCTGCCCGTAAGCTGTGTCATTATTTCGCCTATTTCTTCGGGAGTATGATAATCGTTGTTAAGCTTGCAGGTAAGCTTCATTGCCTCGTTGCTGAGATATGTCATGTGCAGATGAACCTCACTGCCTGCCGTTACCTCCGCTCCGCTGTCCATTATTTTTATAAATTCTTCTGTTGTCATCGCTTCTCCTATCTGAAATCCTTGGTCAGGAAGTTGTAAAAGCACTGCCGCCAGAACTTGTAGTCGTGACCGTAGCCTTCAACGTAGTCGGTTTGGCTTTTTACGCCCATTTTGTTGAGCTCGTCGCGGTAAAACAGCGTGCCTTGTATGTTCCACGGGTCTTTGCTGCCTACCGTCATATAAAGATAACGCGGCGTGTCGGCTTTTGAGGGCTTTGGGAAACCGTCCTTGAAATACGGCACTGTCCAAAAGCTGTCCATATAATTTTCGCCTATGGCAATAACGTTCGTGTCGGGAGCGAAGGACGCTATATAACCGAATTTGTCAAGCCACTTAAAGCCGGTGCAGAGCGATTTTGCGCCGCCCTCCGACATTCCGGCAATCGCGGCGTTAAGCCTGCCTTTTTTTACCGCGTAGCGCTCCTCGATAAACGGCATCAGGTCAAGCGCGACATCGTCAACCGCCTTGTCGTAAATATAACGCAGCTCCTCCTCGCTTTTGCTTTCCTTGTCCGCCTGCTTATCGGTATACATATCGACGTTTACAATAATCTGCTGTACCGTAAGACCGTCGTGGAGCATGTTTCCATAAAGCAGCGTAAGGTAAGAATCGTCGTCTATTTGATTATTATGACTGCCTCCGAAGCCGTGAAAAACATACATAACCGGGTATTCCTTGTTTTTGTCATAGCCCGCGGGCAGAAGCACGTTGCACTGCTTGTTGTCGCCCGCTGTTTTTGAGTAATATACAACGTCCTTTTCAACGGTACCGTAGTCCACGTCTCCGCGTTTTTCAAACATTTCATTTCCTATATCATAGCGGTTTTCAACGCCGTAAGGATTAAATTCCGCTTCCGAAACCGTAGCGGAGCTTTGCGACGATTGTATAGTCCGGTTTTGACTGCTTTGAGGGGCGGCGCAGGCTGATAAGACGATTGTACACGCCAACACCGCGGCTGCCGGGAGAATTATTTTTCTTTTCATAAAGGCACCTCCGTCCTTGTTATATCAATATTATAAATGATAATTATCAAAATAGCAAATACTTATATTAAATACAACACTATGCTTTACAAGCATACATTAACATGATATAATCAAAGCGGGGTGATAACATGGAGTTCAGGGTATTGCAGTATTTTTTGGCGGTAACGCGCGAGGGCAATATTTCAGCGGCGGCTCAGTCTCTTAATCTTTCACAGCCTTCGCTTTCCCGACAGCTCAGGGATTTGGAGGACGAGCTCGGAGTAACGCTGTTTACGCGCGGCAGCCGCCGCATTGAGCTTACGGAGGAAGGCCTGGTTCTCCGCAAGAGGGCAAGCGAAATAATGCAGCTTGTTGAGCTTACGGGCAACGAGATTTCCGGTGTAAAAAACAACATTTCGGGCAGCTTGAACATTGGCGCGGGCGAATCGTATTCAATGCACCGCGTAACCAAGGTGTTTTATCGGCTTAAAGAAAGCTACCCGAACATCCGCCTGAACATAATAAGCGGAGACACCGAGGATTTAAAAGACAAGCTTGACCGCGGACTGCTGGATTTCGCGCTTATTTTCACCGACTTTGACAGGGAAACGTATCACCACTTTTCCCTTGAGGAAAAGGAAATTTTCGGCGTTATAATGCGCAAGGACAGCGAGCTTGCCGCGAAGGAAAGCCTGACCGTAAAGGATTTACGCGGTCAACCGCTGATTGTTTCACGCGCCAACGGACTTTCGGTTTTCAGCGGAGCTCAGGCTCAAAAGCTTTATGTGGCGGCAACGTACAATTTGCTGTACAACGCCTCTTTGATGGTTGAGGACGGAATAGGCGTGGCAATTTCCTTTAACAAGCTGATTGACACATCCGAAAATTCAAAGCTGTGTTTTCGTCCGCTGTCACCCGAGATTTCCGTTCAGCCCACCTTGATATGGAAACGCGACCAAATTCAGTCTCAGGCGGCAAAGCTGTTTTTGGATTATCTTATAAACAAAGAATAATTTTATCATCACAAATATTCCGATGTTATCGGTATTTACGGACGGAAATTTAACCGTATGATACAATAAACGCAGAAAAACTGTTTTTGTGTAATTAAAGTCGCGTTTTGCGTTTATTATACAAATCTATATTGCCCGCTCGATTTGCCGCTTTGCGACAAGAGCGGTGGCTGATTATTTCATAATTAAACTCAGGGTGATGCTATGAATATTAACGAGTTCAAAAATCGGTTTAAAAACGGATTGCTTGACGGCGCTTTGGAAAAGCTTTACGGCGAAGATGCTTGTTATCAACAGCAGCGATATATTAACATACTCAACGAATTTTCGAGGCGATTTCCGAGCAGAACCGACGTGCGTATTTTTTCGGCTCCGGGGCGTTCGGAAATAGGCGGAAACCACACCGACCATCAGCGCGGCTGCGCACTGGGCGCGGCAATTAATTTGGACGCCGCGGCGGTTGTTGCCTTCCATGACGAAAACATTATCCGCGTATATTCCGAGGGCTACGGGCTGTGCGAAGTCGCGCTTGAGGATTTAACCGTACACGAGGATGAAAAGGGACGCACCGCCGCAATAATCCGCGGAGTCGCGTCAGGGTTTGCCGGGCTCGGGGTAAAGGCAGAAGGCTTTGACGCTTACGTTTCGTCAAATGTCACGGGCGGCAGCGGTCTGTCATCCTCAGCGGCGTTTGAAACGCTTATCGGCACAATAATTAATATCAAATATAACGACGGCAAGGCGGCAGCGGCAGAGCTTGCAAAGCTCGGTCAGTTTGCCGAAAACGTGTACTTCGGCAAGGCAAGCGGTTTGCTTGACCAGCTTGTGTGCTGTGAGGGCGGATTTGTATTTATTGATTTTGAAAACACCGCTAATCCGCTTGTGAAACGGTTTGACTTTGACTTTGAGCGAGCGGGGTTTTGCCTTTGCATAACAGACACCCACGGCAGTCACAGTGATTTAACCGATGACTACACGGCAGTTCCCGGAGAGATGAAAAGCGTTGCGGCATATTTCGGCAGAGACGTGCTCAGGGATGTGGCCGAGGATGATTTTTACAATGAAATCCCGAAGCTCAGGGAAATTTGCGGCGACCGCGCGGTGATGAGAGCCGCGCACTTCTTCGGCGAGAACCGCCGCGCCGTGCTGGAGGCAAAAGCGCTTGAAAGCGGAGATTTACCGAAGTTTTTTGAGCTGTACAGGCAATCGGCTTCTTCTTCCGAGAGCCTTTTGCAAAACTTATACTCAACTAAAAAGCCACGGGAGCAGGCTATTCCCGTCGCTCTGATGATAAGCAGGCTTGCGCTTGGCAAAAATGCCGCGGCGCGCGTTCACGGCGGCGGCTTTGCAGGCACGATTCAGGCAATTGTACCTAAAGAACAAACGCCGGATTATGTTGAGGCAATTGATAAGGTGTTTGGTGAAGGAAGCTGTAAAATACTGAAAATCCGTCCTGCGGGCGGCGTTGAAATTAAATGACATAAATACAAAACCTCCTACGGCAGTTCGTTTACTTCTGCCATAGGAGGTGTTTTTCATTGTACGCGTTACCGTTTCCGCGCATTATACCGGCGGTTAAGCTTTTAGAATTTGCCTGCAAGCTCCGCAATTTTTTCAGCGGTCCGGCGCTGCTGGGCTTCGTTTGTGATATCGGCTTTGCCGTCTCCGCTTTGTTCGCCGTAGTTTCCGAAACCGGCGTGGTTTCCGCCCTTGATTATAAATTCTTCGGATTTTTCAGGGAGGTTCGAAGCGGAATTATTATACGCTTCCATGTTGAGAACTTTGTCGTTGCTTCCGTAGATTGAAAGCACGTCAACCGTGTTTTCAATTTTTTGCGACGGATAAGAGGCAAGCAATACCAACGCGTCGGCCGCGCCGTGGTGAGAGCTTACGTATGACGAGGCTGCTACGCCGCCCATTGAATGTCCGGATATCATCCAATGCCTGTAATCATATTTTTTCAAAACCGCGTCGGCGGCGTTCATGTCAAACAAAGCCATTCCGAAGGGCACATTGAGCAAAAAGCAGTCAACTCCGCGAGCCGCGATTTTTTGCATAAGCGGAGCGTACGCCTCGCTGTCAACCTTTGCGCCCGGATAGAATACCAGCGCCGTTTCACTGCCCTTTCCGTCAAACACATATCCGAATTCTGTTTTTTCCGCGTGTACGGCGCTTCCGTTTGAAAAGACTTCAACCGCGGCAGACTCGGCTTCATAGTGAATATTCAAATAAACAATAAAACCCGAAACGGCAATTACCAGGCTGAGCGCAACGCTTAAAAGCGCGTAGACAGGCTTTGAAAGCCGCTTGTGAAAAAGCCTGCGAAAAAGCGAAACAAGCAAAAAACCCGAAGCGAACACCGCGATAAGCAATACTATCATTAAAATAATACGGTTCATAAAATCACCTTTACCATATGAAGTTTATGATAACATTGTATCACAGTTAGCGCCGGGTTGCTACCGAAAACGGAAAAATGTTTATATTATTGCGCCATTTCCTCAAGAATATCAACGGCGTTTGCCACACAGTCGTCGCATGAGCAAAGCACTCTGCCGGTGGTAACGCCCTTGATGTCAATGCAGGTTGAAGCGCCGCATTTGCCGACAAACTGAGCGTAAAGGCTTCTTGCCTTGGCGGAAATCGGCCTACCGGAATATTCACGCATTCCAAGCACAATCTGCGCGCCTACAAGCGCTCCGCAGTTTCCGCTCATATTTCCCATACCCATGCCGAACGCCGAGCCGAGTTTTTTTACGGTTTCCATGTCAAGCCCGAGTTCGTCGGCGTATGCCGCAATTACCGCTTGACAGCAGTTCATTCCGTTGTGCTTATAACAAACGGCATTTTCGGATTTTTCTGTTTTTCGCATAATCTCTCACTGCCTTTATAGTAACTATTTTCTTTATTATAGCGCATATTTGCTTAAAGGTAAAGTCCTTTATTGCATTTATGTTAATTTTATATTATAATATATTCGGAATTATTATCATTTTTTGAAGGTCAGATTATGCTTTACAATTTACACACACACACAAAGCGCTGCAACCACGCGTCAGGCGAGGACAGAGAATATGTTGAAGCCGCGATTAAATCCGGAATAAAAACGCTTGGCTTTGCCGACCACTGTCCGCAGTTTTTTCCGGTAACGGATTACTACAGCCGTTTCCGCATGCGGCCGGAGCTTTGCGAAGATTATGTCAACAGCGTGCGCAGGCTTCAAAAGGAATATGCGGACGACATTAATATTCTTCTCGGTTTTGAAACCGAATATTATCCTATATGCTTTGACCGTCTGATTGAATTTATTAAGCCGTTTGAATTTGACTACATGATTATGGGACAGCATTTTGTGGGTAACGAATACGACGAGCGTACATATTACACACCGCGCGGTGAACGCGGCGAAAGCTTCCTTGAAAGCTATGTCAATCAGGTAATTGAAGGTCTCGGCACGGGAAAATTCACCTATATCGCGCACCCTGACACCGTGAACTACAGCGGTGATTTAACATTTTACCGCAAGCAGATAAAACGGCTTTGCGATTACTGCAAAAAACAGGACATTCCGCTTGAGTACAATATTTTGGGACATACCAATAATAAATGCTACCCGAATCCCGAATTCTGGAGGATTGCCGCCGAAACGGGAAACAAAACTGTTTTGGGCTTTGACGCGCACAGTCCGGAAGCGCTTAAAACGCTCGGCGCGTACAACGAATGTTTAACCGAGCTTAAGGAGCTTGGAATCGCGCCTGCGGATTTTGACGAAATAAAGCTTTTAAAGCCGTAGGGTTTCGGAGGTTATATGAAGGAAAAAATAATAGCCGCCGCGCTGATTGTCTGCGCGGCTTTGTGCTCATGCTCACAGCAGGAAAGCTCAAAGCAGGAGTATTATCAAATCGTGACCGACCCGACAACAGAACCGCCCACAGAACCAAGCGGAGCGGCAAAGTATGTAAAAACCGCAAAGGAAGAAACCTTTGAGGCAACAGAAAAATCGGGCGCAAAGGAAAAAACGCAATACAAAATTCCTATGCTTACTCCCGGTTCGGATTCGGCAAAGAAAATCAACTCGGAAATAATTAAAACATATGAAAAGGATTTTGAGAACGCGCAGAGCGCCGTTGACAATGGCAAAACGCCGGAAATCAGCAGCATAAGCTATGAAAGCTATTTAAACGACATTGTGCTGACCGTGATAATAACACGCACCTCAGCCGACCACACCGTTGATTACAGCGTTTATAACTACAATGTTGAAAAAAACGTACAGTTTGACAACAACGGAATCGCGCGGTACATGAAGCGTGATGCATCGGAAATCAACCGTGCTGTTTACAACGCGCTTGAAAGCGATTACGTTTCAAAATTCAAATACGATAATTTTAAGGACGATTACTACATCAATTACGAAAAAACGCTGAGCAGTGAAAACATAGAAAACAGCAGCCTGTTTTTTGACGGCGCGGGAAATTTCTGCGCAATCTGCCGTGAATTTGCCAGCGTAGGCAAGGGCGAGTTTAACGTAATTATAAAAATCACACTTGAATAGACAATTTTTGCTTGCTTAAAATACGCGGATATAGTATAATAAACAAGCAACAATATTTCCGCCCGTGGCGCAGTTGGATAACGCAACGGATTCCGATTCCGGAGAACGGGGGTTCAAATCCCTTCGGGCGGACCATAAAACAGGGATACCCAACCGGGTATCCCTGTTTTATTGTTCGCTAAGTATCCGAAGGGATTTGTGACGAGAACGACCGCCGCCGGCAGCGAAAAAAGGGAGTTCGAGGAAGAGCCGAAACGAAGAGCGACTATGTTTCAATCGTACAGCGTTTTCAGCCCGTCGCGCCGATGATATCTTTTCCTAAAGAAAGTGA